>JBBSKK010000255.1:0-5506 GCA_038256395.1 Cytophagales bacterium
ATCGTAACGCCCAATATGCACCACGTGCATCATCACTACGTGCAGCCCTATACGGATTCCAACTACGGCAATATTTTCCCCATTTGGGATCGGCTGTTCGGGACATTTAAGCAGTTGAAGGGCAGCGACATCGTCTATGGCATCGACACGCACAGAGAAGCGCACGAGCATAGCCACGTGGGGAATTTGTTGAAGATTCCGTTCCAAAAGTACCGCCCGCCCGTGGGGACTAAGGTTTCGGAGGAGGGTTCAATTAGGCAGAAATCTCAATAACGGAGGTATTTCCTTTTAGAGGAAGGGTCTCAAAAAGCTTTGGAAGGAGCTCTTTGAGTGTTTCCCATCGATTGTTTTTTGCGCAAAGAACAGCGATTTTGAAGGGCTAAAAATCTAGATTTTGCTGATAGGGCAAATTCCGGTCTACGGTTACGAATACATCGAAGCCGTCGTCAATTATCAGGCGAAGCAATTCCCCATTCTTTTTGCCTAGCCATTTTTTGTCTCGAACTGTCCAAACTTCGTGTTCCAGTCCAAAGTCATTTCTCAGTTTTCGGGGAAGGCTTTCGTCAAGCAAAATTTTCATCAAGCACCTTTTGCGAAGTGAGTGATGCCTTGGCCATTGCCAAAACTGCCAATGCCGCTTCTTGTGAAACAGACGGGAAGTCGTCTAAGAACTCTCCCAAGTCCTCGCCGCCTTCCAGATAATCAAATAGATTTTTGATAGGCACCCTAGTTCCGGCAAAGACAGGCGCGCCGCTCATTATTTCCGGGTCGATACTTACAGAACCATATTGCATAGTTGTACGGGATTTTTTTACCAAAAATAGCGACAAAATTTCATAAAGTTAATCCTCTATTTTTTATCAAAAAAACCTACGACTTCTTTTTTGCCAAATACCTCTCCATCTCCCCCAGCGACAACGCGTTGAAAGTCATTTCCTTGGTCAAGCCGCCTTTCCGGCCAATGGCCACGCCGTAGTGCATATCGTAGTAGCCCTGTGTAGAGTGCGCATCGGGGTTGATGCTCAGCTTCACGCCTTTTTCCAGGCAGTAGCCAATCCACCGCCAGTCCAAATCCAGCCGCCAGGGACTGGCGTTGATTTCCATGATGACATTGTGTTCGGCGCAGGCGTCGATGATGGCTTTACAATCAATCGGGTAACCGTCGCGGGAGAGGAGTAGCCGCCCCGTCGGATGGCCAAGAATGGTCGTGTAAGGATTGGCGATGGCGATCAGGAGTCGTTCGGTGGCTTTTTCCAGCGACATCGTCAGGTTGCTGTGGACGGAGGCGACCACGTAGTCGAAGGTCGCCAACACGTCGTCGGCGTAGTCCAGCATCCCGTCGCCCAGGATGTCGGACTCGATACCTTTCAGGATTTTAAAAGGTTTGGCCGGATTCTCGGCGGCAAAACGGATGTTGAGCCCGTCGATTTCGGCCTGTTGCTGCCGGACTTTATCGGGGCGGAGGCCGTTGGCGTAGCTGGCGGTCTGGGAGTGGTCGGCGATGCCGAGGTACTCGAAGCCCAGGTCGCGACAGAAGGTCGCCATTTCTTCCAGCGTGTCGTTGCCGTCGGAGTAGGTGCTGTGGTTGTGCAGGATGCCTTTGAGGTCATCCCAGGTTACGAGGTCGGCGGGCGTATATTTTTCAGCCCAGATGAATTCGCCGTAGCCCTCGCGCATTTCGGGAACGATGTAGGGCAGCCCGGCTTTTTCGTAGTTTTCTTCTTCGGTGGCAACTACCTCCGTGCGGGCCACTTGCAGCAAAGTGCCTCCGTTGGTGGTGGGCTGCGCCAAATGACCTTCCCCGCTGCTTCTTATGAAAAGTTCGTTCTCAATTTTAGCGGGAGAAACCGCCAAAATTTCCACCAAAATATCCTGGTCGAACGCCTTACCCCGCCACACGAAGGGCGTGGAGTTTTTTACATCCTGATGCAGAATTTCAATGTCGGAAAGTTTTTTTTGAACCGCCACGGGCGAGTCAGCAGGGATGAGGAAGCGCAGCGTCTCGACGGTTTCGGTTTTGCGGCGAATCTCGCCCGCCACCTCCACGCGGTCGAAGTTTTGCTCCAAAACATCGAGTATCCACTGCGAAAGCGTCTCGGCCTGATTCATCCGCAGCTTGCCTTCTTGGCTGCGCAAAAAAGCCAGCGAGTCCAGGATTTTCTGTTGCGTGCCTTCGCCGAAACCTTTCAGCTTCGCCACGCTTCCGTTCTCGCAGGCGACTTCTAGTTCAGCAATGGTTTCGATGCCCGTTTCGTGCCATAGGGCGGCAATCTTCTTGGGGCCGATGCCCTTGATCTTGAACATTTCCAGCACCCCCGGCGGGGTAGCGGCCAGCAGCTCGTCGGTTTCTTTGATACTTCCCTTCTCGACTAACTCAATGATTTTCCCGGCCACGCCCTTGCCGACGCCCTGTAAAGCAATAAGATCGCCGAACGAGAGTCCGGCGATCTGTTGATTCGTTAATTTATCGAGATTGAAAGCCGCTCCGCTATACGCTCTGATTTTAAAAGAATCCGCGCCGTGTAGTTCCAGCAGGCGGGCGGTCAGTTCGAGGGCTTCGATTATTTCGGGATTCGTCATGGGTCAGGGCTTGGTTTTCTTGCAAAATACTTTCGCAAAGATAGCCCCCGGCCATTACTTATCCCACCACACCTTTGTATCCAGGTTGTCGGCTCCCATGCGGCTGATGGCGGCTTGAACGTTTACGCTGTTCACCGAAATCTCGGCATTGGGGTAGGTCAGGCGATAGATGAAATTACCTTTGATGTCTTTGCCTGGAAAGGGGTTCGGTGTCAATACAGGGAAGCCGCTACGACGCCAGTTGGCGAAAGATTCAGGGCCGTTCAGGAACGATGCCACCCAATATTGCGTGTTGATTTGCTGCAAAGCCCTCGTGGGATCGAGTGGATTGGCCGTAATGTAGGTGTCGATGGCACTAGCTGGAATAGCCGATGCCGCATCGTACAAGGCCATCTGCTGCATATGGGCGCGAATCCCCGCTATATAATAATCTGCGGCCGCACCTGTAACCCAGCCCCGCTGAGCGGCTTCGGCCAGGAGTAGTTGATTCATGGCGTGCGTAACCAGGAACATCGGAGCTTGTTGCTTGGCCATCCGGGTACGGTCGATTTGGCTGTAAGCGTAGAAGCTGGCGAGCCCGTCCTTGGTAGCCTGCCCTACAATCCCGCTGTTATCGAAGCCGAATGGCATCCCGATTTGCACTGCTGGGTTTGTATTGGCATTGGCGGCGTTCTGCTGCGGCCCCGAAGCTGCTGCTACGTAGCGCACAGCAATGGAGCCCAGGCGGGGATCATTGTTGCTTTTGAGATAGTTTACAAAAGGCGCTGCCAGGTAGTAGTTGTTAGCTTCGGTTCCGTTCAGAGTACTGCCAAGGCTGTTCTGGTAGTTGGCATTGTGCCGAATCACGGCATTATCACTGTTGGAAGTCATCACACCGCCAGCGAAAGCCGCTTTGACGGTAGCTTGTGCAAGCGCTGGATCCACTTTCGATAGCCGCATTCCTGCCCTCAGAAGAAGCGAGTAACCCAGCTTTTTCCAACTTGACACATCACCCTGATAAAGAATATCGGCATTCTCTCGGGGTTTGGAAGCGTCGAGCGCGGCGGAAGCAGCGGTCAGTTCCTTGATGATGTCCTTATATACTTGCTCCTGCGGATCGTATTTAGGGTTGGTCACGCCATCGATAAACCCAACCCCGGCTTCGGAGTAAGGAATATCCCCGTAGCTGTCGGCAAGAACCATAAAGCCGTGGGCTTGCCAGATGCGGGCCATCTGGAGCAAGTTGCTGCGGGCGGGTTTATCAGTGGCGAGGTTGATGGCCGTTTTGGTATTGCGGATTACATTAGGGTAGTAACGATTCCAGTTTTGCTGAGTGTAGTCGCGGTTATCCTGGTTGAAATTAGCCCCAGTCAGTACGCCAGAGTTGGGCGTAACGGTCTGCTGCACGATGCTCATGTCGTACTGCAAGGTCGTCGCCACGTGCGATGAGTTGATGACTGCGTTGTTCAACAAAAACGCCGGATTGACCGTCGTGGCAGCGGTTGGGTTGGTATTGAGCTCGTCGAAGCCCTTATCGCAGGAAGAAGCGAAAAGGCAGACGGCTATTGCGAGATATATTTTTAGCTGTTTCATATTTCTAATGATGGAATGTGTGAATGATAGAATGATAGAATACTGGACATCGAGTCCTTTTTTAATTATTCACTCATTCTATCATTCAAAATTGATTTTAAAATTTAACATTCAAATTAAAGCCCATGCTCCTTGTGGTGGGTAGGCCCGTCGATTCCAGACCGATGATATTGTCGGAACCGTAGCCGAACGACTCAGGGTCGATGTTGGGTACCCACTTTTTGAGCATCAACACATTGTTGGCCACGAAGCTCAGGCGTAAGTTAGTGATGGGTGCCTTGGCGGGCAGGAAGCGGGAGAAATCGTAGCCGGCGGTAATCTGCCGCAACTTCCAAAAGCCTGCGTTGTAAACGATCGGCTCCACTAGCGCCTGTGAGCGCACTACCTCCCAATACTGCTGCGAGTTAGCGACCGCTGTGTTCTTTTCGCCTTTATCATTGACGCCGTCACCAATCACACCCGTATCACGGCCCGGCAGGGTCTGCTTGTGCAAGCCGTGGCGGGTAGCATTAAAGTTGGTTCCCGACATCATGTTGTGGCCCAATTTGAAGTCAATCAGGAAAGAAAGATTGATCCCTTTGTAATTAAAGGTATTGGTGAAGCCGCCAACCCACTTGGGAATGGCTGATCCGAAAGAAATCAAATTCGGTGTACGTCTGGCTACGCCGTTGCTCCCGAACACGATCTGTCCCTGAGCGTTGCGCAGGTAGCCGAAGCCGTAGAGTGAAGCCATCGGCTCACCAACTACCTGGCGTAACTCACCGTTGAAGACGTGCTGTCCTACGGTAATGCGCTCACCTGCCACGTCAGTCAATAGGCTGAGTACCATCGTTTCGTTGTAAGAGCCATTGAATGTGAAGTCCCAACTAAAATCATTCCCTCGCACAAGTCCGAGGTTGACCAGCATTTCCAGTCCTCGGTTACGGCTGCGGCCACTATTGATAAGCGTACTGTTGAAACCCGAAGCGTTCGAAATCTGCGCCGATACGATCTGGTCTGAGGTGATTTTACTGTAAGCTGCAAAATCGAATCCCACCCGGTTGTTGAACAATTTCAGCTCTAAGCCGATTTCGGTTTCGTTCGTGCTCATAGGCCTCAGATTGGCATTGGGGACGGTTCCCGTTGCGATATTGCCGACGGGCTGCGAGGCACCCGTTACGTTCGGGAACAAGTTGGCGTTGATGCCGTAGAACAGGTTGTTGGAGTAGGGCCCAACATCGGTATCGCTACCCACCTCGGCGTAGGCGACGCGCACCTTGCCAAAACTCAGCCAGTTGGGAACGCTCTGCAAAGCTTGCGAGAACACGAAGCTACCCGAAACGGAGGGGTAGAGAATGCTGCGGTTGGCGGGAGA
>JBBSKK010000256.1:0-5502 GCA_038256395.1 Cytophagales bacterium
CCCTTTGCCGAGTTCCTGGACGCCGATCAGGAATAGTACGCCGTTGAGGTCGCCGGGTTGCTTGCCGATGACTTCGCGGAGTTTTTCCAAGAGGTTTTTCCATTGGGTGTCGAGTGGGGTCATGAGTGGGGGAGCAAGTGAGAGAATTAGTTTAACTTCGACGCGCGGGGGAATCAACGATAACGAGCCGAAAAGAGTTTTATGGAAATTACCTGGCGGACGTATTGGGATGATTTCGTGGATTTGCTTTTTCCGCGCTGCTGCGAGGCTTGTGAGGGGGCATTGGTGGGGAACGAGTACCTTATTTGTACGCAGTGTCAGGTTACTTTGCCTCGGGTGGAATCGGATAGCGGGGCGAAAGCGGCAGTAGCGGCGAAATTTGTGGGTTATCGGGAGGCGAAGGGCGTCGTTTCGTTTTTGGCTTTTACTAAAAAAGGGAAAGTTCAGAACCTGCTGCACGCCTTGAAGTATAAGAACAAGCCGGAAGTTGGGGTACTACTGGGAAAGATGATGGCCCAGGAATTGGCGGAGAAGGGTAGTTTTCCCGTGGCCGATTTGATCGTGAGTGTTCCTTTGCACAAAAAGCGACGGCGGGAACGTGGCTATAATCAGAGCGATGCTTTTGCCGAAGGGCTTTCGGAAATCACGGGGATTCCGTGGTCGGGAAGTGCTTTGGCCCGAATTCGCTACACCAAATCGCAAACCGGAAAAACGAAGACGGAACGGCAGGAAAACGTGAAGGATATTTTTGAAGTTCTGGACCCACAGCAAATCCGGGGAAAGCGCATTATCCTAGTCGATGATGTGCTGACGACCGGAGCGACGCTGGAATCCTGCCTGAACTTGTTGCTGCGCTCGGGCTGCGACAGCGTGTCTATTATGACGATAGCTGCGGCCCAGCAATGAAGTGGACACGCAGCTATCGGTATTTTTAATAAAGAATCTGGCTTACCTCGCCAAGCCCGTGCTGCCGGTGGCGATCATGGCGCAGCGGAAGCCTACCACTGCGGAGGAGGAATCCTGCTCCATGAAGCGGCGCGTACCGGGCGACATCCAGTAGGCTACGTCGGCCCAGGAGCCGCCTTTGTAAACCCGCAGTTCGTCGGTAATGAGCGAGTTGCTGTTCTTGGTATCGTAGTTCTTGGCCTCGTCCTGATAGCCATCCCGACGGAAGGAGTTCAGGTCGTTGAAATCCTGGTAGGACAGCGGGCGGTACACGTCCTGCACCCATTCGTTGACATTACCTGCCATGTCGAACAGACCGAAATCGTTGGCGGGATAGCCGCGCAATTCCTGGGTCATGATGGCACCGTCGTTGGCGCGTCCGGCGATACCGGCGTAGTCGCCGGGGCCGCGCTTGAAGTTGGCCAGCATTTGGCCTTTGTTCTTGCCGCGGGGCTGACGAAGCGTGGAGCCGTCCCAGGGATAAATCCGGGAGTTGGCCTGATTTTCGTCGGCGTACTGCGTACCGATCATGGCCTTAGCGGCGTACTCCCATTCGGCTTCCGTTGGGAGGCGGTAAGGAGGCAGCACATAGCCGCTTTCCACCGACAGGTTGGTAGGGGCCGAGGCGGAAGCGACTTCGGCCTGAGCCGCGTCTTTCTTCTTGCCAAAAGACAGCAATTTCTTCTTCTTGGTGGCACCGCCTGCCGTTCCTTTAGCGAACATCGACTGGTTCACGGCGTTGGAACGCCAGGTGCAGTAGTCGGTGGCTTGTCCCCACGAGACGCCCACGACCGGATAAAGCCGGAAACCGGGGTGACGCAGGTACATGGTCACGTATGAGTCGTTGAACGACAAATCGCTGTACCAAACCGTCGTGTCGGGCAGAGCGCGGCGGTAGAACTCTTCGGAGGAGTCGCGCTGAATGAAGTTTAGGTATTCCAGATAGTGGACGTTGGCCACCTCGGTTTCGTCCATATAAAAGGACTGAATACTCACGGTGCGCTCGAGGTTGTCGCGGGTACCCATGACGTCCTCTTCCAGAGATCCCATCGTGAAGCGACCGCCTTCGATGAAGACCAGGTCGGGACCGGCGGGCAGGGCTTTGTATTGCTTCACCACAAAACCCTCTTCTCCCTCACCGTTTTTACCGTTGTAATCCAGCCCGGTTTTGGAGCTGGTACTACCGGGCTTGAGGCTGGTCGGCTTTTTGTTTTTACACGAACTCGCCACGACCAGCACCATTAATATTAGGGCTAGTGACCGCATACCCACATTTCGCATTTGATTCATTGATTTGGTTGACAAGATATTAGATATGAGATATTATGAGATATTAATTATGAGATATGAGACTCAGGAAACGAATATAAACTCGTTGAGGCGGCAAAGGTAGGCGGACAACCGCTATTTATTCAGTTCTTCCAGAATCCCGAGGGCGGCGTCGAGAGACTCGACTTCGCTGAGTTGGAGGATCAGCTTGCCTTTGGTGTCTTTTAAGGCCGTTCTTTTGGGGTTTTGCTGGATATACTCAATTACTTTGCCAAACTTCGGCGACTGAAAGAATTTGTCGTTCCCGGAAGAAACGAAGTATCCTTTCAGGGTATTGTTTTTCAAAGTCAGTTTTTCAAAATGCAGCTTTTCGGCCTCCAAACGCAGCCGCACCGTACATAGAAGATTGTGAACTTCAACGGGCAGCGAACCGAAGCGGTCGTCGAGTTCCGACTCGAAGGCGATTAGCTCGTCCGCGCCTTTCAGGCTGTCCAGACGGGTGTATAACGACAACCGCTCCGAAATATTCTTTACGTAGGCTTCGGGAATCAGCGTTACCAGGTCGGTTTCGATCTGGCAGTCGGGCAGGATGTCCGTCGGGACGCCCAACGTAGTGGAAAACAAGTCTTTGAATTCGTTTTCCTTCAACTCCGACACGGCCTCGTCCAGCATTTTGTGGTAAAGGTCGTAGCCCAGGTCGTTCACAAAGCCGCTTTGCTCGGCCCCCAGCAGGTTGCCCGCGCCCCGGATGTCGAGGTCGCGCATGGCGACTTTGAAGCCGTCGCCCAGCTCGGAAAATTCTTCCAAAGTCTGCAAACGCTTGCGCGACTCGCTGGTGAGCGTCGAAATGGCGGGCGTCAGCAGGTAGCAGAATGCCTTGCGGTTGGAGCGGCCCACGCGGCCCCGCATCTGGTGCAGATCCGAGAGGCCGAACATATGCGCGGAGTTGATAATGATGGTGTTGGCGTTGGGAATGTCGATTCCCGACTCGATGATATTGGTCGAAACCAGCACGTCGTAGTCGCCCTCGATGAAGCGCAGCATGACGCGCTCGAGGCGGTTCCCCTCCATTTGGCCGTGGGCTACGCCGATGCGGGCTTCGGGTACCAGCCGCATTATGATGTTGCCGATGGACTCGATGTCGGCGACGCGGTTGTGAACGAAAAACACCTGCCCACCGCGCTGCAACTCGAAGCTGACGGCGTCGCGGATGAATTCCTCGCTGAACGAATGCACCTCCGTCGTGACGGGCTGGCGGTTGGGCGGCGGCGTGCCGATGACCGACAGGTCGCGCGCGCCCATCAGCGAGAAGTGCAGCGTCCGCGGGATGGGCGTGGCCGTGAGCGTGAGGACGTCCACGTTGAAACGCATTTCTTTCAGGCGGTCTTTGGCTTTTACACCGAATTTCTGCTCCTCATCCACGATCAGCAAGCCCAGGTCTTTGAATTTTACGTCTTTATTCAAAATCCGGTGGGTACCAATCAGGATGTCGAGTTTACCCTCGGCGGCTTCTTTCAGCGTTTCCTTGATTTCCTTGGTACTCTTGAAACGGTTGATGTAGCCCACCCGAGCCGGGAAGTCGGCCAGCCGCTCCACAAACGTTTTGTAATGCTGCATCGCCAGAATGGTTGTCGGCACCAGCACGGCGACCTGCTTGCTGTCGCACACGGCTTTGAAGGCGGCGCGAATGGCGACTTCGGTTTTGCCAAAACCCACGTCGCCACAAACCAGCCGGTCCATCGGGTGCGACTTTTCCATGTCGTCCTTGACATCGTTGGTGGCCTTGGCCTGGTCGGGCGTGTCTTCGTAAATAAAGGAAGATTCCAGTTCCGCCTGCATGAAATTGTCGTGACCAAAGGCAAAGCCCGGTGCCTCGCGCCGCTTGGCGTAGAGGGCAATCAGCTCTTTGGCGATGTCCTTCAACTGCTTCTTGACGCGGCTTTTCTTGGCGTCCCACTCGCCCGAACCGAGCTTGTTCATCTGCGGCGGCGTGCCTTCCCTACCCGTGTATTTGGCGATTTTGTGCAGGTTGTGGACGCTCACGTACAGCAGGTCATTGTCGCGATACACCAGCCGCACGGCTTCCTGCTCCTGCCCGTTGACCTCGCGCTTCTCCATGCCCGCAAAGCGCCCGATGCCGTAGTCCACGTGCGTCACGAAGTCGCCGGGTTGCAGCGTTTTCAGCTCTTTGAGCGTGATGGCCTTGGCCTTGTTGAACTTGACTTTGAGCTTGTACTTGTGGTAGCGCGAGAAAATCTGGTGGTCGGTATAGCAGGCTAGTTTGAGCTGGTCGTCGATGAAGCCCTCGCGCAAAGCAATGTTCAGGGGCCGGAACTTGACGTAGGGGTTCAGGTCGGCGAAGACGCTCTCCAGGCGTTCGAGCTGCTTGGGCTGCTCAGCGGCGATAACGTTGACGAAGCCCTGCTCCTGGTTATGGTTCAAGTCTTCGATCAACCTGGGAAAATCCTTGTTGAACGAGGGCTGCGGCTTGGAGGAGTACAGGATTTTATTTTCGTTTTTGAAATAAAACCGCCTCCCGAATTCCACCGTTTTAAAGCTTTTTACTTTATTCAAAAACCCGCGCCGCGTTTCGTACAGCGTCTCGGGGTCGGACACGACCTGCACACCACCGCCCGTGACTTCGAGCAGCGCGGCCTCAGCCTGCACTAAGGATTTCTCGATGATTTCCAGCGTCAACTCCACATCCTTGAACCATAGCAGGGCGGTTTCGGGCAAAAAGCTGAGGAACGACTCACGGCTCTCGTGTTCCAGCTTTTCCTGAATATTGGGAACGATGTTGATCTGCCGCACCGTCTCGACGGAAAGCTGCGTTTCGGGGTCGAACGAGCGCAGACTTTCGACTTCGTCTCCGAACAACTCGATGCGAAACGGGTACTCGCTGGCGTAGGAATAGACATCCACAATGCCGCCGCGCAGCGAAAACTGCCCGGCCTCAAACACGAAATCCGTCATCTCGAAGCCGTAGTCGTGCAGGAATTCCGTGATGAACGCCGGGTCGAGCTTCTCCCCTACTTTCACCGAAAACGTGTTGGCCAGCAGCGACCGCTTGTTGATTACTTTTTCAAAAAGCGCCTCGGGATAAGTCACGATTTGCAGCGGCGGTATCTTGGCGACGCTGAGTTTGTTCAAAATCTCGGCCCGCATCAGCACGCTGGCGTTGTCGATTTCTTCGTATTGATAAGGACGCTTGTAGGATGTTGGATAAAACAAAATATCCTCCCCGCCCAGCAAACTGTGCAGATCGTTTTGGAAATAAGCCGCTTCGTC
>JBBSKK010000257.1:0-5495 GCA_038256395.1 Cytophagales bacterium
AAAGTTCAATGGCGGGCTGAATCGCCCCCAGAATATTGCCCCGGTGCGGGCGACCGCTGCTTTGGATGCGGGGTAGGATGCGCATTTTTTAATGATGAGTGATGCATTATGAATTATGCGATCTTTTGGCCGCAATCGCTTGTCTGGTTACAGTTGAGGATATTGTACCGGAATCTAATTCTTATCAATCATCTATCGGTGTAAGGTTTAACATTTGAAGATCGAGAAACGCCAAAATTCGGTAAATAGGATCGGAAATTTAAGGAACTTGCCAAATATTACGGTTTCAGAGCTACCATCGAATCCTTCTGAACATTTAAACAAAAAACATCAGTTCAACGATTACAAGCCGGGCGGGCGTTCCCGTTCAACAATTCAACCACATTCCATGCTTTCCCCCAACACCCTTCGCTTCCTCATCGATTTATCAAAAAACAACAACCGCGACTGGTTTCACGAGAACAGAAAGCGCTACGATGCCGCGAAAGCAGACTTTACCAAACTCACCGAAAACGTGCTTCAGGAGGTCAGCAAATTTGAAGAATTGGGCAATACCCAACCCAAAGACTGCGTCTTCCGCATCAACCGCGACATCCGATTTGCCAAAGACAAGCGCCCTTACAAAAACAACCTGAGCATGGCCATCGGACCGGGCGGGCGGCATTCGGGGCGCATCGACTATTATCTGCAAATCCAGCCGGGCGACCAGTCGTTTCTGGGCGCGGGAATGTGGAGTCCGACGGCCGAACAACTCGCCAAGTACCGCCAAGAGGTGGACTACAACGCCGCCGAACTCAAAAAGCTTATTGATAATGAGGAGTTCCGAGCGTATTTCCCCGAAATCCATGGAGCAACCCTGAAAACGACGCCCAAAGGATTTTCCAAAGATCACCCCGAAATAGAACTCCTGCGTCGCAAAGAATTGTTCTTCTCTCATCGTTTCAAAGACAAAGAAGTGCAATCCAAGGAATTTATCCCCGAAATCCTCCACGCCATTCACCTCATAAAACCCTACTGCGACTTCCTGAACTACATCTTTCATGATGAAAAGGAAGAGGTAGGCGACAGCAAGATTCATCATTCATAACTCATCATTCATCACTCCAAAAATGCAGTTCTCCCACCTCCACTGCCATACCCAATTCTCGCTGCTCGACGGGGCCGCTGACATCAGGAAACTTTTCAAAAAAGCCAAGGAAGACAATATGCCCGCCGTGGCCATTACCGACCACGGCAATATGTTCGGCGTGTTCGAGTTCGTGGCCGAGGGCAAAAAGCAGGGCGTCAAACCGATCGTCGGCTGCGAGTTTTATGTAGTCGAAGACCGTCATAAGCAGCAATTTACCAAAGAAAACAAGGACGTTCGCTACCACCAGCTTTTGCTGGCCAAGGACGAAATCGGCTATAAGAATCTGGTCAAACTCTGCTCCTTGGGCTACATCGAGGGAATGTACGGCAAATACCCGCGCATCGACAAGGGGCTGGTTTTGAAGTACCACGAGGGTTTGATCGCCACTACTTGCTGCATCGGGGCGTCGGTGCCGAGGGCGATTTTGAGGAAAGGGGAGGAACAGGGCGAGCGCGAATTTAAGTGGTGGCTCGATGTCTTCGGCGAGGATTATTACGTAGAACTGCAACGACACGAAATCCGGGAGCAAATCGTCGTCAACGAGGTGCTCGTTCGTTTTGCCCGCAAGCACAACGTAAAGATTATCGCCTCCAACGACTCGCACTACGTGGATCAGGAAGACTGGAACGCGCACGACATCTTGCTGTGTATCAATACCGGCGACAAGAAAAGTACCCCTTCCGCCAAGGATTTTAACGAAGAGACCGGCATTCCTAAGGGATCGCGCTTTGCGTTTTACAACGACCAGTTCTATTTCAAGAATACGGTCGAGATGACGAAGCTGTTCCACGATCTGCCCGAATCGATCGACAACACCAACGAGATCGTCGGTAAGATCAAGACGCTGGAATTGCAAAAGGACATTATGTTGCCCAACTTCCCGATTCCTCAGGAATTCCAGACGCACACGCTGTCGGATTTTTCGGGTAAAAAGGAGCTGACCGCCGACGTGCTGAACCAGTGGGAGTACCTGAAACACATTACCTTCGAGGGGGCGCGGAAAAAATACGGTACCATCACCGCCGCAATCGAGGAGCGGCTCAACTTCGAGTTGGAAACCATCCGTAGCATGGGCTTTCCCGGCTACTTCCTCATCGTGGCCGACTTCATTGAGGCGGGCCGCAAAATGGGCGTTTTCATTGGTCCCGGTCGTGGCTCGGCGGCAGGATCGGTGGTGGCCTACGCGACGGGTATCACCAATATCGACCCCATCAAATACGACTTACTATTTGAGCGTTTCCTGAATCCCGACCGAATATCATTGCCCGATATCGACACCGACTTCGACGATGAAGGACGGCAAAAAGTGATCGACTACGTAGTCAAGAAATATGGCTATAACCAAGTAGCCCAAATTGTTACCTACGGTACAATGGCGGCTAAGTCGGCTATCAAGGACGTGGCACGGGTGATGGACTACCCGCTGGCCGAAGCCAACGCGCTGGTGAAGCTGGTACCCGATAAGCCCGCCTACAACATGACGCTGAACCGGATTTTTACGGCACCGCTCGAAGGTAACGACAGTTTGATGAAGCGCGAGGGTATCTCTTACGACGAGATGGAGAACGTCAAGAAAATGCGCCTCGCCGCCAAGGGCAACGACATGGCCGCGCAGGTGCTGGCCGAGGCGCAGCGACTGGAAGGCACTGTCCGGAATGTGGGCATTCACGCGGCCGGCATCATCATCGCACCCAGCGACCTGACGGAAATTATTCCCGTCTCGACCTCCAAGGAATCCAATTTCCTGATTACCCAATACCAAGGGAAAATCATCGAGGACGCGGGCGTCATCAAGATGGATTTTCTGGGACTGAAAAACCTGACGATCATCAAGGAAGCGTTGCGGCTCATCAAGCTCAACCACGGCGTCGAGATCGAAATCGACGAAATTCCGCTGGACGACATGAAGGTGTACGAACTCTTTCAGCGCGGCGAAACCAACGCGATTTTCCAGTTTGAATCCGATGGCATGAAAAAGTACATGCGCGAACTGGCCCCCGACCGCTTCGAGGACCTCATCGCCATGAACGCCCTCTACCGACCGGGTCCTTTGGCCTACATCCCCAACTTCATCCGCCGCAAGCACGGACTGGAAGCTATCGAGTACGATTTGCCTGAACTGGAAGAGTATCTGGGTGATACCTACGGTATTACGGTCTATCAGGAGCAGGTGATGCTGCTGTCGCAAAAGCTGGCGGGCTTCACCAAAGGCCAGGCCGACACGCTGCGGAAGGCGATGGGTAAAAAGCAAATCGAGACGCTGAACAAAATGAAGACTTACTTCATGGAGGGCGGCAACGAGCGCGGCCACGACAAGAAGAAACTGAACAAAATCTGGACCGACTGGGAGGCATTCGCCGCCTATGCCTTCAACAAATCGCACTCGACCTGCTACGCCTTTGTGGCTTACCAAACGGCCTACCTTAAAACGCACTACAAAGCCGAGTATATGTCGGCGGTGATGACGAGTTCGCTAGGCAACATCGAGAAAATTACTTTCTTCCTGGAAGAATGTCGTAGCATTGGCATTCCGGTGCTGGGGCCGGACATCAACGAGTCGGACCGCCAGTTCAACCCCAACAAAAAGGGTGAAATCCGCTTTGGTTTGGCGGGTATCAAAGGCACGGGCGACGCGGCGGTGGAATCCATAATCAGCGAACGAGCCGCCAACGGGCCGTTTACGGATATTTTTGATTTTACTACCCGGATAGACCTACGCACGGTCAACAAGAAAACCATCGAGAGCTTGGCCTACGCCGGGGCGTTCGACTGCTTTAAGGATATGCACCGGGCGCAGTTTTTTGCGGCCATCGACGGCGAGAGCAGTAATCTTATCGAAAAACTCATCCGCTACGGCAATACCATTCAGGCCGAAAAGGATTCGGCGCAGGTATCGCTATTTGGCGGCCTGGGGGGAAACAGCACCACGGCCATGAGTAAGTTCCAGCTTCCCGAGATGGAGCAATGGGGCGATTTGCAAAAACTCCGCCACGAGCAGGAGGTAGTCGGTTTCTACATTTCGGGCCATCCGCTCGACAGCTTCCGGCTAGAAATGGACAGCTTCTGCACCTGCACGGTGGACAAGGTGCTGGATGTGCCGGAAGAAATGACGCACCCAATCTACCTCGGTAAGGACATCAGCGTCGCGGGCATCGTCACCAGCGTAATGGAGCGGGTATCAAAACGGGGGAGTCCGTTCGTGATTTTCAAAATCGAGGACTACCGGGGCGCCATGGAAATGCTGCTGGGTGGCGACGACATGGTGCGGCTGAAAAACTACCTGCAAGTTGGTAATTTCCTGTATGTCAAAGGAAAAGTGCAGAGTCGCTACTACAACGAGGATCAGTTCGAGTTTAAAATCGCCAACATTCAATTGCTGACCGAAATCCGCGAACACCTTTGTAAAGAGGTGCGCATGACTTGCCCGCTGGACGTCATCGACCAAAAATTCGTGACCCTGCTGAACGACGCCCTGAAATCGCATCCGGGCAAATTCGCCCTCAGCCTGGCCGTCACCGACCCGGAGTCTAAGGCCAAGGTGCAGTTGCTGTCGCGCGCCTACCGCGTGGATGGCTCCAACGAGTTGTTCGAGCGGCTGAAAGTATTGGAGGGCGTAGAGTTTTCGCTGAACTAATCGGTCATCCCTACGGGATTTTATTTTTCCCGGCTTTGCTTTTTCCGCCGATTAAAATCGGCGACTACAATATCGGTCGTTCCTACGGAACTATTCTGAGAGGAGGTTCTTGGTTTTGCCGGACTAAGCAATTAGGAACTTTTGTCCTAGCCGATTCGGTTAAATACCCAAAACATACAATATCATTAAAGAAATCAGAATCATGGCAAAAGCACTCGAAGTAACCGACAAAACTTTTGATGAATTAATTGCGGGAGATAAGCCCGTCCTCGTAGATTTTTGGGCCGAATGGTGCGGCCCTTGTAAGATGATCGGCCCGGTGGTCGAGCAGTTGGCCGGCGAATTTGAAGGCAAGGCCATCGTCGCCAAAATGGACGTGGACGCCAACGCGCAGATTCCCGCCAAATTCGGCATCCGCAGCATTCCCACGCTGATGATCTTCAAAGGCGGTCAACTCGTCGATAAAGTCGTCGGTGCGGTACCCAAGTCGGTTTTGGAACAGAAATTGAACGAGCAGTTGGCGGTAGTGAGCTAATCTTTACTACTACTGTCAATAATAGGCTGGCCCCGATCTGTGATCGGGGCTTTTTTTCGTGTTAGTGTGTACAACGCGTGGGAGCTACTCAGTATATGAGAAGATTATAATTGGATCGCCTTACAAAACACCAGGAGACGATGCTCCATCGGGCGACCGTCCTGATTTACAATCAAGATGAGCATAAGAGCATAACG
>JBBSKK010000258.1:0-5485 GCA_038256395.1 Cytophagales bacterium
CTACATTCAAGCAAAGCACGGCACGTACAAAGAGTGGGAGGGTGGTCATGGAAGGCCAGGCATGATTTTATATAGATGGCAATGTAGCGAAATGAACCGAATTGCGGGTATTGAACGTATATTTCATGTCATCTCTTGAATATTAACTGCGCTATGATATTAACAATACCCTCACTTTTAGAAAAAATCGAACAACGGCACAGGAACCCCGCTTTCCTGATTTTTTTATTGCTGTTTTCTCATGTCTGCTTGGCCCACCTGGGTAAAATCACGGGTACCGTTTCGGACGCGGCCACGGGGCGACCACTAACGGGCGTGACCGTCTTGCTTTCGGGCCAGGGCAAAGGGGCCGTCACCAATGACCTCGGTCAGTACCAGTTTACTGAACTTCCGGCGGCTACCTACCGCCTGGAATTCGCCAGCCTGGGTTACCAGAGCCAGGCGCTCACGGCGGCGGTGCAGGACGACCAGACGACTTTTTTACAAATAAAACTCATCGCCGCGCCCATCGACCTTGGAACAGTGACGGTGTCAGCCCTGAAACTCAATACCCAGCAGATCATCAGCGCGGTGGACATCAGACTGCGGCCCGTGACCAACTCGCAGGAAATCCTGCGCATGGTGCCGGGGCTGTTCATCGGCCAGCACGCGGGCGGCGGCAAGGCCGAGCAGTTGTTTCTGCGCGGCTTCGACCTCGACCACGGTACCGACATCCGCCTGAGCGTGGACGGCATGCCCGTCAATATGGTGTCGCACGCCCACGGGCAGGGCTACGCTGACCTCCACTTCGTGATCCCCGAAATGGTGCAGTCGTTGAATTTTGGTAAAGGCCCTTATTCGACCGACCAGGGCAATTTGGCCACGGCGGGCTGGGTCAATTTCCAGACCAAAACTACGCTTGACCAGAATTTTGTGAAGGCGGAAGTCGGCCAGTACGATACGTATCGCCTGGTGGGTGGCGTGAATTTGTTGGGAAAAGGCGTAGGGAAAGACGACAGCCAAAAGCAGTCAGCTTACGTGGCGTCGGAGTACCAGTATTCCAACAGTTATTTCGAGAATCCACAGTACTTCAATCGTTTCAATTTACTCGGCAAGTACCACGGCCACCTGTCGCCCGCCACCACGCTGACGCTGTCGGCCTCTACGTTTTGGAGCAAGTGGAACCACTCCGGCCAGATTCCCGACCGCGCCGTGGAGTCGGGGCTAACGGGCTTCTTCGGCTCCATCGACCCGACAGAGGGCGGCGAAACCAGCCGTACTAACCTGAACGCGCAACTCGTGACCATTACGGGTCGCAAGGACGAAATCCGTCAGCAGGTCTATTACAGCCGCAACGCCTTCCAGCTTTATTCCAACTTCACTTTCTTTCTCAACGATTCCATCAACGGCGACCAAATCCGGCAGAAAGAAAAGCGTAACCTCTTTGGCTACAGCGGCAGTTTCACCCGCTACCACCAAGTGGGCAACAAGAATTTGACCTCGACGCTGGGCGTGCAATACCGCCAGGATCTGACCGATTCGACCGAACTTTCGCACACCCGCAACCGCCTCGAAGTCCTGGAACGGTTCCAACTCGGCAACATCAACGAATTAAATGCCGCCGTTTATCTCGATGAGGTCTTGTACCTGACCAACCGATTGACGGTCAACGCGGGGCTGCGTTTCGATGTGTTCCGCCAACGCTATGAGGACTTATTGAAGACACCAGTTGCGGCGTCGAAAACAACGACCGGCATCGTTTCTCCCAAGCTGAACCTGTACTACACCTTCTCGCCCCGCCTGCAGCTTTTCGCCAAGGCGGGTAAGGGTTTTCACTCCAACGACAGCCGCGTGGTGTCCGCCGGGGCCACCGTTGGGGGTGTGCGGCAGGTGCTTCCTCCCGCCTGGGGCGGCGATCTGGGGGCGGTTTGGAAGCCCATGCCACGCCTGCTGGTCAGCACCGCCTTGTGGACGCTGCACATGGCGCAGGAGTTCGTGTACGTGGGCGACGAGGGCGTGGTCGAACCCAGTGGCCGAACCCGCCGCGAGGGCGTGGACCTCTCGCTCCGCTACCAGTTGACCGACCACCTTTTTGCCGACCTGGATATGAACGCCACCCGCCCCCGCTTTGTGGACGAGGAGGCGGGCCAAAACTACGTGCCGCTGGCCCCCGTATTCACTTCCATCGGCGGGTTTTCGTATCAGGCGACGCGGGGCTTCAACGGTTCACTGCGCTACCGCTACCTGGCCGACCGCCCCGCCAACGAAGACAACAGTCTGGTTGCCAAGGGATATTTTTTGGCAGACTTACAACTCAACTACACGCTGCCCCGCCAGCAATTCGGACTTTCCGTCCAAAATTTGCTCAACACCCGCTGGAAAGAAACGCAGTTTGCCACCGAAAGTCGCCTGCGCGGCGAGACCGCTCCCGTGGAGGAAATCCACTTCACGCCCGGTACGCCGTTCTTCGCCCGCCTGTCGTGGACCTGGTTTTGGTAGCAGGGCGGAATAGATAAACCCGCCAAAACTTGCGTACTTGCTTATTCACTTTTTGAACAAAAATAATGGATAAGATAAAGCTGCAAGTCGAAAACGTCGCCCACGAGTACCTGTCGGAAATTCCTGATACCTGGCAGAAAGAGGATTACCTGAAAATTCTGGAAGAATTCGGCTTTGCCGATGCCGATGCGCTACCGGACAAGGAACTGGCCGAAATGACGCTCATGGCCATCACCGACGAGGAACCAAATCAGGCGGCGGAGAACTTGATGGCTCTGTATCTGGCCGATGACCTCAACGAAGGTCAAATGTCGCAAATCGCCAGCGATATGCAGTTGGACAAGATTTTTGAGGAATATCCCGAAATCATGCTGCACCATCGGCTTTTCAATATCAATCAATTGCTGCGCAAAGCCTACAATGGTAAATTTCCCGATGGTCAGGCGGTAAATATTACTTTTACGCTGACTGATATTGATGGTACTTTCAGCAGCACCGAAGACGTCACCAGCGAAGTTATTCTCAAAGCTCTGCAAAAGGCGATGCCCGATAATTCGATCGTCAAGCGTCTCTATCCCGACGAACTGGAAGGAAAAAAAGAACTAGCCGACGCCGACGCAATCGTCTGGAAACGCAATGTGACGAAGTTGGCCGATAAGTATGAAGTAGAAATCATCTCTTCCGACTACTGGCTCGGCGACATCCTCGACCATCCCAGCTACGAGGCAGAATTGATGCCATTCAAGCACGAAGCCGAAGACGACGATTGAGGTAGTCCCTCCATCTCAAAATACAAAAAGCGGGCAAACGCGGGTATCAGATCGCTTCTGCTCGCTTTTTGTATTTTAAAAGCAAATTTTTACCTTGACCAAAAGTTCCAAAACCCGCCTATCTCTTTTCAAGACAGACTTTTTAAATTCTGTTTTTTTAAATTAAAAAATATGAAAAAACGCCTACAAAGCAACTGGTTCGCAGCAACGCTTTCTTTCCTCCTTTCATTCTTTCCTCCCTTCCTCCTTCTCGCCCAAAGCCGCTCCCCCATCCCCGACGCCAGCATCGAAACCAAAGACGCCGTCACCATCAAGGGCAAGCGCGTTCCCTACACCGTCACGGCCGGCACCCAACCCGTGTGGGACGCCGACGGCCAGCCCATCGCCAGCCTTTTTTACGTCTATTACGAACGCTCCGATGTGAGCGACCGCGCGACGCGGCCCTTGGTGGTGTCGTTCAACGGCGGCCCAGGCGCGGCTTCCTGCTGGATGCACCTCGGCTACACTGGCCCCAAGCGCGTCCTGATCGACAGCGAGGGCTATCCCGTGCAGCCCTACGGCATTCAGGACAACCCCAATTCGATTCTGGACGTGGCCGACATCGTGTACGTGGAACCCGTCAACACGGGTTTTTCGCGGATGCTGTCCGATACTATAGATAAGAAGAAGTTTTTCGGCGTCAACGCCGACATCAAGTACCTGGCGGGTTGGCTCAATACCTTCGTGGGGCGCAAAAACCGCTGGTCGTCGCCCAAGTACCTCGTGGGCGAGAGCTACGGCACCAACCGCGTGTCGGGCCTGGCGCTGGAACTACAAAATGCGCAGTGGATGTACCTCAACGGCGTGGTGCTGGTCTCGCCCACCGACCTGGGCATACCACGCGGCACCGTGGTGGACGCCGCCAGCTACCTGCCCTACTACGCCGCCACGGCCTGGCACCACAAAGTACTACCCACCGATTTACAGCAAAAAGACCTGGTCGAGATGCTGCCCGAAGTGGAGTTATTCACAATCAATGAACTCATTCCGGCCCTGGCCAAAGGCGGTTCCCTCGATCCCGTCGTGCGGAAGCAACTCGCCGCCCGCGTAGCCCGCTACTCGGGGCTGTCGGAAAAAGTGGTACTGGAACACAACCTGATGGTGCCGACCTCTTTTTTCTGGAAAGAACTCCTGCGCGACCAGGGCTACACCGTCGGGCGGCTCGACTCGCGCTACCTCGGCATCGACCGCGAAGGCGCCGGGGAGCGGCCCGACTACTCGCCGGAGTACACTTCCTGGCAGCATTCGTTCACGCCCGCCATCAACTACTACCTGCGCGAGGTTTTGAATTACAAAACCGACCTCAAGTACTTTATCGCCGGACAAACCCGCCCGTGGAGCCGCGAAGGCACCGACACCGATCAAACGGGCGAAAACCTCCGCCAGGCGATGGCCCAAAATCCGTATCTGAACGTCCTCGTGCAATCGGGCTACTACGACGGGGCCTGCGACTATTTCAACGCCAAATACGATATGTGGAACCTCGATCCCAGCGGCAAACTCAAAGACCGGATGGATTGGAAAGGCTACCGCAGCGGCCACATGATGTACCTGCGGGATGACGACGTCGTGACGTCGAATGAGGATATTCGGCAGTTTATTTTGAGGACGCTACCGAAGAATGGGGAGGCGGCGAAGTATTGATTCAGTGGACAGTTGAAGGTTGACAGTTGACAGTGCTTTTTCTCTGACTGTTAACATATTAGACGAATTAACCATTTTTTAAACTCTATTTTGGCAACTAGTCTGGAATTAAAGGAGTTAGCAGAAGTAAGGCTCGAAGAGTCGAGGGGCCTTTACGCTAATGGACATTATATCGGAGCCTACTATCTGGCTGGCTACACAATCGAATTGCTATTGAAGCACGTAATCTGTAAAAAACTGGGTGTTGATATTTTTGACAATTCTCCAACGAGCAACAAAGTAGCCAAAGCTTTTTACACCCACGATTTATACAGCCTATTCATTCTTTCTGGTCTATTTGAACGACTGAGCAAAGACAAAGCAGAAGACAATGGCCTATCCAAGGCTTACGACAAGGTAGAGAACTGGAACGAAGGCAGGAGATACGAATTGACGTGCAGTCAGCAAACAGCCAAAGAATTTTTGAAAGCAGTAGAACTCGTAAGATCATGGATATTAAATCAATTGTAGAAAAACTGGAGAAAGCCTTTTTGGAAAAAAGAGCAGAAGGCTTA
>JBBSKK010000259.1:0-5481 GCA_038256395.1 Cytophagales bacterium
CTTTGATCCGAAGCATATAAAGGGCAACCCCTATCCGCCGGATGTACATATAAGCAGTCTGCAAATAGCCGGAAAGACCTTTGATCTTCGGAGCTATAAAAACAATAGCGCTGTCCGGATTCCGCTATCCCCCAAGCAAAACGACCTCACCTTCGAGTATGTAGGGCTGCATTTTACCAACCCTGCCAAAAATGCCTACAAATACCGGATGTATCCCTACGAAACCGAATGGGTGGATGCCGGCACGCAGCGGACGGCCCGCTACACCAATCTCGATCCGGGAGAATATACTTTCCAGGTAATTGCCCGGAGCAGCGACGGGGTATGGAATAAAGAAGGAGCCTCCATGCTGCTGTACATTTCCCCTCCCTGGTGGACCAGATGGTGGGCGTATGCGCTTCTGGTCGGTTTGATATTTGGCCTGAGCTACTGGTTTTACAGGTTCCAACTCTCCCGAAAACTTGCCTTTGCCGAAAGCAAACGCCTCAAAGAAATAGACCTCCTGAAAAACAGCCTGTACACCAATATCACCCACGAATTCCGCACGCCCCTAACGGTCATTCTCGGGATGGCCGACACCTTACACAGCAAGGCTGTAACGCAGCAGTGGAGCGATGCCGAACAACCCTTGGAACTCATTCATCGCAATGGAGAAAACCTGTTACAACTGGTCAACCAAATGCTTGATTTATCCAGGCTGGAAAGCGGGCATCTGGAATTGGAACTATTGCACTCGGATGTAATTCCTTACGTAAAATACCTCTGCGAAAGCTTTCATTCGCTGGCGCAGGAAAAGCATATTAGCCTCACTGTATATTCAGAAATAGATACGCTGCTGATGGATTATGATGCTACCAAAGTAGCTACGGTCATCTCCAATCTATTGTCGAATGCCATCAAGTTTACACCCGAAGGAGGGAAGATAATTGTACACCTTACCCAGGTGTCACGGCTCGGTCAGGAACAATTTTCTATCAAGGTAAAGGATACGGGGAAAGGCATTTCTGAAACCGATATTCCTTACGTTTTTGATCGCTTTTACCAGGCTGATACTTCCTCCGCCCGGCTGCACGAAGGCACTGGTATTGGCCTGGCCCTTACAAAGGAGCTGGTAGAACTCATGCACGGAACGATAACAATAAAGAGTCAGGAAGGAACAGGAAGTGAATTTAGAGTGGAAATTCCGGTTACGACCACAGCACCCAGAGGTCCGGTAGTCCCAGTCTCTCAGGAGATTGTTCATGCGGCCGTTCCAGTAATAGAGACGTCCCCTCTTTCACAAAATAGAAATGGGGGGGATTTGCCCGTTGTCCTGATCATTGAAGATAACAGGGATGTTGTGAGCTATCTGGTTCTCACCCTGGCGGGTAAATACCGCTGCCTTCATGCAGGAAACGGGAGGATTGGGCTGGAAATGGCGTACGAAGAAATTCCGGATATTATTATTTGTGATGTAATGATGCCTGGAATTGATGGGTATGAGGTTTGTGAAACGCTGAAAACGGATGAGCGGAGCAATCACATTCCTATTATCATGTTGACGGCCCGGATTGGGGCAGAAGACCGGTTGACCGGATTGTCCAAAGGGGCGGATGCTTATCTGGCAAAACCTTTTGAAAAAGCGGAGTTGTTCATCCGTCTGGAAAAACTGCTCGCCATCCGGCAACTACTTCAACAAAAGTATGGTAGCAGTCTTATCAGCAGTACACATCAAAGCAGCCGGACCCACAATGTGGTCGAAAATTTTCTGGCAAAAGTGGAGGGGGTAATACTTGAACATCTGGAAGACGAGGACTTCTCGGCCGATCAGCTGGGGGAGGCCATCCACCTTAGCCGCGCGCAGGTACATCGGAAAATAAAAGCACTTACCGGCAAATCTACCTCCATTTATATCCGTCATATTCGGCTTCAGAAAGCCAAAGAACTGCTCGCGTCTGACGAGCTCTCCATATCGGAAGTAGCCTATCGGGTGGGCTTCAAATCGCCGGTCTATTTTTCTCAAATCTTCAAGAAAACCTTCGGTGAAAGCCCAACGGAAAGTCGCAATTAGCTGATTTTCTCGCTTTTGCAACAATAACGAAAGGATTTGCAACAATAACGAAAGCACGACGATACCGAATCGTGTTGCTTTGTGAACCTGTAGTTGGCTTGCTGTCGGCCTCTATCATTAAAATCAAGTTTCACTCAAAAAAACAAAATCATGAGTTATCAAAATCTAGCCCAGCAAATGGGTGGCTCGGTCATTCTCCCGCAAGATGACGACTACGACGAGGCGCGGTCTATCTACAACGCCATGATCGACAAAAAACCAGCCGCCATTGTCATGTGCCGCACGAAGCAGGACGTCGTCAAGGCGGTGAACCATGCCCGTGAAAACGGCATCGAAACCTCCATCCGGAGCGGAGGACACAATGGGGCGGGATTGGCCCTGGTCGAAGACGGAATGGTAATCGACGTGTCCGAAATGAAAAAAATCGACATCGACCCTTCCGCCAAAACGGCCGAAATCCAGCCGGGATGCCTGTTGAAAGAAATCGACGCCGCCACTAGCGAACATGGATTAGCACTACCCAGCGGAATCATCGGCACCACCGGCATCGGCGGCCTTACCCTGGGCGGCGGATTGGGCTACCTCAGCCGCAAAGGCGGCCTGACCATCGACAACCTTTTGGGCTGTGAGGTGGTGCTTGCCTCGGGAGAACTGGTCACGGCCAATGAGGATTCGCACCCCGATTTGTTTTGGGCGCTGCGGGGCGGCGGCGGAAATTTCGGAGTGGTGGTGTCCTTTAAGTTCAAGCTGTTGGAAATAAAAAATATCTACGGTGGCCCGATGTTCTGGCCCATCGAGCAAGCCGCCGAGGCCATGCGGTTCTACGACGAGACCACCAAAAACGCCCCGAACGATCTGTACGGCTTCTTTGCCTTCCTGGTCGTGCCGCCCGCCGCGCCCTTTCCCGAACACCTGTGGAACCAGCACGCGTGCGGCGTGGTGTGGAACTACACGGGTCCGATCGAGAAGGCGGAGGAAGTCTTTGCCCCCATCCGGGCGTTTGGCCCGCCCATCCTCGATATGGTGGGCGAGATGCCGATGTCCACCCTCAACAGCATGTTCGATGAACTGTACCCGCCGGGTCTGCAATGGTATTGGCGGGCGCATTATTTCGAAGAGCTTACGGAGGAAGCCATCGCCAAACACATCGAGTTTGGTAGTAAGATACCCAACTTCCACTCCACCACGCACTTGTACCCCATCGACGGGGCCGTCCACGACGTTGCCAACGACGCAACGGCCTGGGCCAATCGGGACGCCCGCTGGGCGCAGGTGATTGTCGGCGTCAACCCCGACCCCGCCAAAGCCGAGGAGACCACCGAATGGTGCAAGAGTTATTTCGACGCGCTGCGTCCCTACGCCATGGGCGGAGGCTACGTCAATTTCATGATGGAGGAAGGGCAAGACCGCGTAAAAGCTGCCTACAAAGGCAATTACGAGCGATTGGCAGAGGTGAAGTCGAAGTATGACCCGACTAACTTCTTCCACCTCAATCAGAATATCAAGCCCGAGTAGTCGTGGCTGTACCACCACCGTAGCCGTTTGGCTTTGGTGGTGGTACACAAAACCACCAGTTGCAAACTGGCGGGAGCGGGGGAGCGGGGGAACATTTATTTGTAAACTATTAAATTAAAATCTCATGAAAATTAATAAGGAAGAAATTCCGGTAGCGATGGAAGCTCCCGGTACCATAATGAGAAATCTCAAAGGATTCGGAGGAATGACCGTTGCCTTCAACGAACTTCCAGCAGGCACAGACTTCACACCATTGTTACAAGGGCTGACAAATAATAGCTGTCAGTGCCCGCATTGGGGATATATGATTGAAGGTGAGCTCCTGGTAAAGTATGATGACTCAACAGAAGAAACGTTAACCGATGGTGATGTTTTTTATATGCCGCCGGGACACACGGCGATAGTAACAAAAGACATGAAATTTTTAGATTTTAGCCCTGAAAAAGAACTGGATGTGGTATTGAACCACATCGCAAATAAGATGGCGGAACTTAGCCAGTAAACCAGCAAAACCACCAGTTGCAAACTGGCGGCAGCGGGGCGTGATGCGCTCGGGCGACAACTCGACGCCGTCAACGACCAAGTCGGGCAGCGACAGAAGCACTTGATAAAAGTCTGTTTCTTGCATATTTGAAATTAACCACAAGAATTGTCAAAGTACCGATAAATTGAACGAATTACTGGGAAAGGTAGTCAACGAAATGGGGGCTGGGGCCAACGCGCCGCTGGTGCTGCTGGGCGACAAACTCGGATTGTACGAAAAGCTTTCGGAAGGCGGAGCCATGACCTCCCAGGCCCTGGCCGATGCCACTGGTACGGCAGAACGCTACGTCAGGGAATGGCTGTCGGCCCAGGCCGCTACGGGCTATGTGGATTACGACGCATCGAGTAAAAGTTTCTTCATGACGCCCGAGCAGACGGCTGTTTTTGGCAACCGACGTAGTCCGGCATTGATGACGGGGGCGTTCTACTCTATTGCAGCGGTATTTCACAACGCTGACAAAGTCGAAGCGGCGTTTAAATCAGGCGAGGGCATTGGCTGGGGGGATAATCATACGTGCCTTTTTTGCGGCACGGAGAAGTTTTTTAGTCCATCGTATGAGTATAATCTGGTTTCTAGCTGGATACCTGCCCTGGATGGCGTTAGGGAAAAGCTCGAAAAAGGAGCCAAGGTAGCCGACATCGGTTGTGGACATGCGGCATCCACCGTATTTATGGCGACAGCTTTCCCCAACTCGACTTTTCACGGCTTCGATTACCACGACAAATCCATAGAGGTAGCTAAGGCGAAGGCAGAAAAGGCCGGGCTTACCAACATCTCTTTCGAACTGGCCAAGGCCGATGAGTTTCCCGGCAAGGACTATGATTTTGTCGCATTCTTCGATTGCCTGCACGACATGGGAGACCCGGTGGGAGTATGCGCCCACGTGAAGAGCGTTTTGAAGCCTGACGGCACCTGCATGATAGTTGAGCCGTTTGCTAACGATTCTCTGGAAGAGAACCTCAACCCGGTCGGTAGGGCATTTTATGCCTTCTCTACTACGCTGTGTGTTCCCTGCTCACTCAATCAGGAAGTAGGGCTGGCGCTGGGAGCGCAGGCAGGGGAAGCGCGTTTGAAGGAAGCCATCACTTCCGGTGGGTTCAGCCGTTTCAACAAAGCCGCCGAAACGCCGTTCAATTTGATTTTGGAGGCGCGGCCTTAGCCCCTTGTATAATGCTTCAAACGTCGGGGGGGCCAGACAGCCCCCCCCCACACCAAGGCCCCAAAAAAAAAACCAAAAAAATAAAAAAAAATAAAAAAAAAACGGTCGAAAGCCCCAAAAAAAAAGTGGAAAAAAGAAGCATATCTTTCTAAATTATCACATTCACTGTTTCGTGGTTGGCTAATTACTCAAACATTGGGATTGTTATCAGGA
>JBBSKK010000260.1:0-5442 GCA_038256395.1 Cytophagales bacterium
AATCAACAAGCCAAGAAGTTTGGGGAAGAAAAGTGTTTTCACTGAGAGGAGTCTTTTGATTGGCTAGCAGCAACTTACTAAAATTGTCCGTGTATTGCAACCTTGATTATTTCCGCGAATAGATGGGCTACCGCGTTATCGAAAACTACGGCCCCTACGCCGGAATAGAAAACAGCGTGTGCTTCGGGAAGCAATTTCTGCGGGAGATTTAGGTACTTTGCAGCCTTCGGCGGGATCAAGTTTTTATTTTATACAAAACCCTAGCCGCCCCAATGAGGTTGAAGAGAGCAGAATTGACCAAAGAATGACGACACCCGACCAATTGTTACAGGCTCTACAGGAAGAAATCGAGCAAAACGCCTACGGCGACCACCCCACCGAACTTTACGAACCCATCCGGTACATCATGTCGCTGAGCGGCAAGCGGCTGCGTCCGCTGATGACGCTCATGGCCGCCGCCCTATACACCGACGACTGGCGCAAGGCCCTCAAACCCGCCCAGGCGGTGGAAGTTTTCCACAACTTCACGCTCATGCACGACGACATCATGGACTGCGCCCCGCTGCGGCGCGGCCAGCCCACCGTTCACGAAAAATGGAACGCCAACATCGCCATCCTGTCGGGCGACGTGATGCTGGTGCGGGCCTATGACCTGCTGCTTGACGTGGAAAGCAGCCGTCTCAAGCGCGTCCTGAAACGCTTCAACGACACGGCGGCGGCAGTCTGCGAAGGCCAGCAACTGGACATGAATTTCGAGACCCGCTGGGACGTGACCGAGGCCGAGTACCTCAACATGATACGATTGAAAACCTCCGTATTGCTGGGTTTCGCCCTGGAATTGGGCGGCATCGTCGCCGGGGCCGACGAACGAGCCACGACTTTGCTCTACGAAGCGGGCGTGAGCATGGGCATCGGCTTCCAGTTGAAAGACGACCTGCTCGACGTGTACGGCGACCCAGCCAAATTCGGCAAGCAGGTAGGCGGCGACATCATGGCCAACAAAAAAACTTTTTTGTTGATCGAAGCCCTGGAAAGGGCAAAAGGCTCGACTAAAAAAGAGCTGGACAAGTGGCTGGCCGAAGATGATTTTGACAAAGAAGAAAAAGTAAAAGCCGTCACGGCTATTTACGATTCGCTAAAAATCCGCACCTTTACCGAACAAAAAATTACCGAATATTTCGATCAAGGCTTCGATTGCCTTGAAGAACTCAAAGCCAACCCCACCCGTAAAGAACCATTGTTACGTTTTGTGCATCAGTTGGTGGAGCGGGAAAATTAATCTTATATGTCCCTCACCCTCATTATCATCCTCGTTACCATCGCCATCAGCTACTACGCCTGGCAGAATCCTTCGACGCTGGAAAACCTGGTCTTGAATCCTTATAAGGTTTCCAAGAAAGGCCAATACTACCGCTTCATCACCTCCGGCTTCGTCCACGCCGACTTCATGCACCTGCTGTTCAATATGCTGACGCTCTGGTTCATTGGGGAAGGCATCGAGCGATTGTTCGGGATGCTGTTCGGCGGAAATGGGCGCATTTATTTTGGTGCTTTGTATATTTTAGGGATCATCGTTTCCGACATCCCCACCTTTTTGAAACACCGCAACAGCTCCGGCTACAATTCGCTGGGTGCCTCGGGCGGCGTGGCGGCGGTGCTGTTTGCGGCGGTACTTTACGCCCCGCTGCTGGAAATTTGCCTTTATTTCCTGCTTTGCATTCCCGGTTTTATTTTTGGAATACTCTTCATCGGCTACTCCTACTACGAATCGCGCCGGGGCAGTGGCTTCGTCAATCACGACGCCCACATGTACGGGGCCATCTTCGGTCTTCTCTTCATGGCGGCGGTCTATCCGGCGGCAGTACCGGGCTTCTTCGAGCAAATCAGCGGCTGGCGGCTGTTCTGACTCCGTCAAATTTCTGGCAAACTTTCTCTGTAGAATGGAAAAATCAGGAAAGGAATCTATTGTAACTTGTTGTATTCCAAGATTTAGAGCACTCTCAACTTTCAATTCTCAACTCTCCACTCATTTAAAGGCACGAATTTTTATAGCTTCCCCGCTATACCCAACCAACCATTTTTTATGAAATCCAAAAGTTCATTCACCATACCTTTTAAAAACCCCATCACTCCCGACAAAAAATTCGAGAAGTCGGTCGCGTATTTTTCCATGGAATTTGCCGTGGATCAAGCGCTGAAAATTTATTCCGGCGGACTAGGCTTTCTGGCCGGATCGCACATGAAAAGTGCCAACGCCCTGAACCAAAATCTGATTGGCGTCGGAATGCTGTGGAAACACGGCTACTACGACCAGGAGCGTAATCCCGACAATAGCATGAAGCCGGAGTTTCGGGAGAAGCCGTATCACTACCTCATCGACACCGAAACCAAAGTCAGCATTGAAATCGCGGGCAAAACCGTGTGGGTACACGCCTACTATCTGCCGCCCGATGTCTTCGACACGGCCCCCATGTTCCTGCTCACGACCGACACGGACGGTAACGACCACTACGCCCGCTCAATTTCTTACAACCTTTATTCCGCCGACCCCGCCACCAAGGTGGCGCAGTGCATGGTGCTGGGCATTGGCGGTACCAAGATGCTCGACGCGCTGGAATACGAACCGGAGGTATACCATTTCAACGAAGCCCACGCGCTATCGGGGGCATTTTATTTGTACCAAAAATTCAAAACCGCGCTGCGGTTGAAGAAGCGATTCGTGTTCACGACGCACACACCCGAAGAAGCGGGTAACGAGAAACACGACATCAATTTTCTGAAAAATCTGGGCTTTTTCGCGGGGCTGAAACTTGAAACGGTGCGCAAAATCACCGGGCAGAAAGACAGCGTTTTCAACCACACCCTGGCTGCCCTACGCATGGCCCGCAAGGCCAACGGCGTGTCCAAACTGCACGGCGACGTAGCGCGGCAGATGTGGGGTAGCTACGATAATATTTGCGAAATCGACCACATCACCAACGCCCAAAACCAGGCATACTGGACGGACAAAACGTTGGAGGCGGCCCGCCTGGCCGAAGACACGAAAGCCATCATGGCCCGTAAGGAAGAACTCAAAAAAGAGTTGTTCAAAACCGTGGCCAACCAGTGCGGCAAGCTTTTCGATCCCAAAGTACTGACCATCGTGTGGGCGCGACGCTTTGCCGCTTACAAGCGGGCCGATATGCTGACATGGGACCGTGAGCGCTTCGACCGGTTGATGAATAACAGCAAATACCCCATTCAGGTCATCTGGGCCGGCAAGCCTTATCCCAGGGACATGGGGGCCATCGAAACCTTCAATGGGCTGGTGTATCTCGGCAATCTCTACGACAACATGGCCGTGCTGACGGGCTATGAACTGGCTCTTTCCAAACTGATGAAAGATGGCTCCGACGGCTGGCTGAACAACCCCGTCGTGACCCGCGAAGCTTCCGGCACCAGCGGCATGACCGCCGCCATGAACGCCGCCCTCAACATTTCTACCTATGATGGCTGGATCTGCGAGTTTTCCAAACACGGCCACAATTCTTTTTTAGTCCCCGTAGCTGCTGGCGACGATGTCAATAAGCAGGACATGGAAAATCTGTACGACCTGATCGAGAATGAAGTACTGCCAACCTACTACGACCAGCCCGAAAAATGGCAGGAAATGGTACTGGCCAGCATGAACGACGTTCACGATTTCTTCGGCTCCGACCGCATGGCGACGGAGTATTATGAGAAGCTGTATTGAGGTTGATGAATAGGGACTTGCAAAAAGGAGCGAAAGTAATTTCGCTCCTTTTTCATTTAAAAAGCTTTACCAAGTCAACATTCAACTCGGGAAAAATTACTGACTGAGCTACTTCGACTGCGGGCTGCAAGCCAATAAACTTTTCTGATTCGTCAAGAACATAAATCTGCACGGCTTCATCTGCTGGATGCACGAGCCAGTACTCCCGAACGCCTGCCTCTTCGTACAACTCGAATTTGTCCTTCATTTCGCGTTTGGTGTTGCCCGGCGATAGTACTTCGATTACTAAGTCAGGCGCGCCATTGCAACTTCGATTGTCGATCAGCTTGGCAGGATCGCAAATCACACATAGATCGGGCTGCACCACCGAGAATACCTCTTTATCCACCAAAAGCGATTTCTTTCGGTTGTAGAGCCGTACATCCATAAGGGCGAAGAATAATTCGCAGGGGTTTTCTTCGAGATTGCCAGCCATTTGCAAGTGCAGCCGAGCCGCAATGCGCTGGTGCCGAAGGTTGGGTCCTGGACTCATCTTGAAGATTTTTCCCCGGAAAAGTTCGACCCGTTCCTGAAAACGCCATGTCAAGTAGTCTGCGTAGGAGTAGATGCCGTTCGGGTCAAGTTGCGAGAGATCGGTTATAGCAGCCATAGGGATAAAAGTTAGTCAGGCCAATGTAAGAATTTTCTACTACACCTTCCCTATTTCTCCGCAAACACCGCCTCGTAATGCGCCGAAGGCATCAGAATGCCGCCACTCTTTTCGTAAAAAGATTTATCGGTAATGTACACGCCATCTACCGTCTTCGTCCAGTTCGCCCCGGCCATCGGATGGTAGGTTTCCAGTCGTTCCCAATTCTTGAAATATTGGTGACCGTTGGTTTCCTGCAAGCCAATGCTCATGCCGGGAAAGGGAGGTAGCCGGGCGGCCACGGCCTTGTTCCAGTCTACCAAAATGGGGTTGACCGTCAGGTCGGCGCAGAAGCAGGGAATTTTTTTCTCGAAGGCCAACTGCGTGATTTTCATCGTCATGCTCATCGTTTTGGCGATGGCCTTCACGGCTATGGCCCCGTAGCCCTGCTCGATGCGGGCGGCAGCGTCCGCCACGGTATGGGCGCTTTCGTCGGCTGCCACGCGGACACCGAGGTCGCCCACGTAGGTTTCATTTTCTTCGGCAAACGGCTCCTCGATGACCGCGATTTGGTCGAAGGCTCCGATCTTTTTGGCGTGATCCAGGAAGCGCAGCAGCGTTTCCTTCTTCTCGTAGCGCCCGTTGGCGTCGAAGTAGTAGGGAATTTTGCCGCTGGCCGTGTAGGGCGTTTCGTAATGGCCGATGGCCTTGTGGACGGCGGTCAGGAAGGCTATGTCCTTCTCAATCATCTCGGACTGCGTCCCCGCCGCCCCGGTTTTTAGTTTTAATATAAAATATCCTTCGTCGGCGGCTTGCTTGATCCGCTCGGCGGTGGTGCCGACGCTGAACGACGGAATGCTGGCTACCTTGTCGTGGTGATACGACAAGCCCGGACGGTAAGCCGCCGGAATCATGTCGTCAAACTTCGTCAGGCCGTTTTCGTGGGCGTACAGCAGCCAGGCGGCAGTGTCCACCGCCACCAGAGCGTTGAGGGCGAAGGTGGTGCGCAGGTCAGGATTGCCCGTGATTTTCTTGCCGTAGGCCAGTACCTCGGGCAGCAGGTCGTCCACTAAATCCACCG
>JBBSKK010000261.1:0-5424 GCA_038256395.1 Cytophagales bacterium
CAACAAACATTTTCCCTATTATTGCCCATTATTTTTTCCCCTGTAAGGTAAACCAAAAACGGGGGTAAAAAAAACATTCGACAATCTCCGTCAGGGAATTCAACCTAACTATCATTTGCTGAACAAGGATATCGATAAAGGGATTCAGGATTATCTGGTCGTTGATTTCAGGAATGTGTATTCGGTTCACATTGCTTTTGTAAAAAGCTTTTCTGCAAATCTGAGTACTAAAATCACCTTGCTTCCTCCCTACCGAGAACACCTGTCTCAGGCTTTCACGCGTTTCTTTTATGCGAGTCGGGCTTCCTCAAAATATACCGCCGATTGATGAGGACGATTATGTGTAGGCAATCTTTTCCCAAATTTTTTGGGTAAAACCACCCCTTCCTTCGTTATTTGAACATAACCAGGAAAAACCCCAGATGAAGACCCAATATTTAATTCCCTTTCTTGCCCTGACCGTCCTCTGCGCCGCCTGCACTTCCACTAAAAAGGCTATGCGCACTGTGGAATCGCAGCGCACTACCCGAGAAGCCGCCGCTGCCCCCTCTCCCATCAACGAACCGACGCTGGTGGGCGTGACGAGCAAATTCCTCAACGTGGACTCCACGCGCGTTCGTGTGTATGTCTATATCGACGCCATGCGGGGACAGCAGCCGCTCAGCGTGGCGGAGTTTGCCGACCTTTACAACCTCAATTACGTCATTTACTCCGACTACGGCACCCGCGACCGCCTGGCCTACGGGAATATCCCGCTCGGCCCGGAGAACCTGTCCAAACTCGACGACCAGATCGTGGCGCAGTTCGAGGTAAAAAACCCTGGTAAGGACTACGGCGTACTATTGATGGAACTCAGCCAGACGGGTACTTTGAAAAAAGTACTGAACGACCTACCCATCCGCTTCCGGGGACAGCGTGACAGCGATAGGCTGGCGGTATTCGAAAAACAGCAGACCGCGCCATTGCGTCGCCATTTCATTTCTAAAAATGAAACCGTAAGAATCGAGACGCTGGAAGGCAGGAGCCGGCCTTTGCAGGTGTACTACTACCGGCACGGCTTTGAGGCCGCGCCCTCGCCGATGAATACGACGCCCCGCACCGCCGTGGCCAAAAGCCTCAGCGTGGACAGTACTTTTACCATCCAAAGCGGCCAGGACATCGCTTTTTCGCAGGAAGGACTGTATTACATCCTCACCGATACCACCCAAACCGAGGGTCTGGGTCTGCTGGTCACCGACGACCGCTACCCCAAAGTGACGCGGCCCGAGAAGCTGACCGAGCCGCTGTTGTACATGAGTACCAACCAGGAAATCAAGGACATGGACGCCGCCAAAGACGACAAGAAGGCGCTGGACAAGTACTGGCTGGCGCTGATGCAGGGCAACCCCGAACTGGCGCGGCAGGTGATTCGCAGCTACTATGGTCGCGTGGAAGAAGCCAACCGATTGTTTACCAGCTATAAAGAAGGCTGGAAAACGGACAAAGGCATGATTTTCATCATCCTCGGCCCGCCCGATAAGGTGCAGCGCAGCAAGGATAAGGAAGTGTGGGTGTATGACCAGAAGGCCAATGCCACCAACGTCAATTTTACTTTTAATCGAAGAACCAACCAATTTGTGGACGATCATTATGAGCTGGTGCGCTACGTCGAATACCAGCCCATTTGGTACCCCATCGTAGAAGCATGGAGAAACGGCGCTATCCGGTAAGAAAGTCCCCCTCAATCCCGAAATCCGACATGGTTTTTGGGATTCAGTCTGTTTTGGAAACCCTTCGTTCGGGGAAAGAAATCGAGCGCCTGCTGATACAGAAGGATCAGGCTTTTCCCGAAATCCAGCAACTGGCCGTCGAGCTGGGCGCGCCGATGAGCCGCGTACCGCCAGAAAAACTCGACCGCCTTACCCGCAAAAATCACCAGGGCGTGGTGTGTTTCATCTCCCCCGTGCGCTACGTTCCCATCCATAACGTGCTCACGCAAGTGTTCGAAGACGGGCAGACGCCGCTTTTCCTGATGCTGGACCGCATCACGGATGTCCGCAACTTTGGGGCCATCGCCCGCACCGCCGAGTGCGCCGGGACGCAGGCCCTGCTGGTGCCCTTCAAAGGCGGCTCCCAAATCAATTCCGACGCCATGAAGACGTCATCGGGGGCGCTCAACTACCTGCCTGTCAGCCGGGAAGGCAGCATCCTCGACACCCTCCACTATTTGAAAGACAGCGGCCTACAGGTAGTCGCCTGCACCGAGAAGGGCGACGATAGTCTCTACAAAGTCGATTTCAAACTACCTACGGTCATCATCATGGGTTCGGAGGAAGACGGCATTGCCGAGTCGCTGCTCAAACTCGCCGACCGCAAAGTAAGGATTCCGCTGGCTGGCAGAGTGGAGTCGCTGAACGTGTCGGCGGCGGCGGCAGTGGTGCTGTACGAGGCCGTTCGGCAGCGGGAGAGTCGGTAATCCTAGGTATTTTTACTTGATTTATCCAACGGAAAATACTTTTAATCTCCTTTCGGTCAACAGTTTAACTTTTTACAAAAACGCGAATTTAGCGAACGGTTTTGGTTTTGCGTGGAAGCCCTTTAACTTGGAAGGTGTTGTTCAAGTATTACTTCAAAACAATAAACCTAATCGTATGGATTCCTACAAATTCACCGGAGATGAAGGCAAATTCGTCTCCGCCGCTGCCGCCTCGAAACTCACCGAACGCTACCAGTCGAAGCAAAAAGAGGAAAACAAAAAAGCCGGCACTTTCACCGAAGCCCAGTTTTTTGGCAGCAAACAGTTGCAGAAACTCATGAAGAAAGACGGCTGCGTGGGCTTGCGCTTTTACTTTGCCAAGACCGAGGACAAAGAGGTGAGCGACCAACTGGTGGTGGTGGCTGTCGATGCCAGTGGCAAAGACCTTACCAGCGCCCGAATTGGTTTAAAGGACATGCCCGTCGGCGACGACGATGCGCTGACCGACGGCCCCTGCTGCCCCAGCCACTGCACACCCTAGAAACCCATCGGCAAAATTCTCCCTCAGCCTATGGCCTATTTATCCTACTTTGAACGCTATCCGCTGGCAAGTTTTGTTGTCTTTTTCATCATCGTACCCTTAGTACTGGCCTGGGTTAGGTATTCGTGCTTAGGAAAGGCGTTCAAGCTACTGATGGCTTTTCTGGTGCTGGATTTGGCGGTAGGGATTTGGATGCTGCATCTGGCCGCGCACCGTTCAAATAACCTCTTGCTGCTCAATCTTTTCGTGCCGATTCGTTACGCCTTGTTCAGCGGGATGTTTTATTTGAATTTCCGTTCGCCGGGTATCAAAAGAATCATTTTTTATACCCTGATCGCTTTTGGGCCTTTTGCGTTGCTGGACATTTACGCCAGCAATCGCAACCTGTCGGATCTGCACAACCATTTGATGGGCCGATATTCGCAGGTGGTCGAGAGCGCGCTTATTATCCTGTGGGTGTTGCTTTATTTTTATGAAATAATCAATTCCTTGAAAGTGAGCAATATTCTGGCTTACCCTTTCTTTTGGGTGTGCGCGGGATTGCTGATTTTTTACTCCGGCAATATTTTCTACTTTCCGTTTTGGTACTATACCAACAAATGGGAAAACAACCTGCAGCTAGGTTGGGTCGAGGACGTCCCATATATTGTAGAAATCATTTCGCTATCGTTGTTTTCCATTGGCATCTGGCTCACCCGCCCGCACCATGACAGCATTCAATCCTGATCAAGTCAGATTCGCGATCCTCATCGCTACCTTGGTGATGTTGATGATGGCCAGTTTCGCCATCGTCTTCGTCATTTATTATCAAAAGAAGCAACTCGAGCAAGAGAAAAAACTTCGTGACGTAGAAAAAAACTACCAGAAAATGCTGCTTGAGACCGCCCTCCACTCCGAAGAAAGCGAACGGAGACGCATTGCCCAGGATCTGCACGACGACATCGGCACCATGCTGTCACTCACCAAGCTGAGTCTCAACCAATTCGTCAAATTGCTTTACAAGGACTCACCCCGCCTGCCAACTGTCCCGGCAGACATATCTTATATTAACAGCCCCCGCGCCGAACTGACACTCAACAAAGCGCAGTCGCTCGTAGAAGAAACCATCCTCCATGTTCGCCGGATCACCCGTGACCTGGTGCCGACCACGCTGGATCAGTTCGGGCTGGTGGCAGCCATCGAGGAGTTCATTCACCGTATGGGCGAGAGTTACGAGCTGTCGGTGCATTTCCAATACGACAGCGAGGATATTTCACGCCAATCGCCCCGCGTAGAGTTGGCCCTATACCGCATCATGCAAGAACTCGTCAACAACGCCATCAAACACGCCAACTGCGACGAAATAGTGATTGACCTGCGCCTCGAGCAGGGTAAAATCGAACTCCAGGTGACCGACAACGGCAAAGGATTCGACGCCTCCACCATTCAAACCAGCAACCAGGCCGGACTCGGACTACGCAACATCGAAAGCCGCTTGAGCGTCATAGACGGCATCGTGAACTACCAGAAACCCGGCATCCGGGGTTCACGAGCGCGGGTGCAAATCCCCGTCGAACCCCAACGCAGCACCAAGCCCGAACCGCTGCACCCGTTTCGGAGAACGACGATTAAGGGTTGAAGGGTTGAAGGGTTGAAGGGTTGAAGGGTTGAAAATTATTGATTGTAAGACGACTACCAAATTAAACATTTAAACTTTTCAACCCTTCAACAAATAAAATGCTTCACCTCGCCATTGCCGACGATCACGAACTTTTTCGCAAGGGATTTATCTCCATGCTGAGCGGCGTGGCCGACTTCGCGTTTGTCCACGAGGCAGCCAACGGTCAGGAGTTGTTGGATAAAGTGGCGGTTCGGGAGCCGGACATCGTACTGATGGACTTGCAGATGCCCGTCATGGACGGAATGCAGGCCACAGAAATTTTGCTCGAAAAGCATCCCAACGTAAAAGTGATTGTTGTCTCGATGTACGACGAAGATCGTTTCGTGCTGCATATGCTGGAAAAAGGCGTCCACGGCTATCTTCTGAAAGACACCTCACCCGACGAAGTGGAAAAGGCCATCCGCCGCGTGGCCGATGAAGGCTATTATTACAGCGACTTTGTGTCAAAGGCCATGCACCGCAAAATGGTAGCCCGCTCTAACATCAAACAGCCTTTTTTCCCCAATGCCCACAACGTGGGACTCTCCAACCGCGAGCAGGAAGTACTCCAACTCCTCTGCGACGGACTCTCGACCATCGAAATCAGCGAAAAACTCTTCATCAGCACCCGCACCGTCGAAGGCCACCGCCTACGCATCCTGGAAAAAACCGGCACCAAGAATACCGCCGCAGCGGTGGCGTTTGCTTATAAGAATCACCTTATTTAGTGGAGAGTTGAGAGTTGAGAGTTGAGAGTTGAGAGTTGAGAGTTGAGAGTTGAGAGTTGAG
>JBBSKK010000262.1:0-5403 GCA_038256395.1 Cytophagales bacterium
ATGGGTTTCAATAAATAATCGACACTGTTGAGTCTGAAGGCGTTGATGGCGTACTCATCGTGGGCAGTCGTGAAGATAATCGGGCAGCGGACGGAGGTCTGCTCGAAGATATCGAAACAGGTGCCGTCGCCGAGTTGTACGTCCGAGAAAATCAGGTCGGGCGCGGGGTGGCTCGTCAGCCACGCGATGGACTGCTCGACGCTTTCGAGAATGGCCTGGATGCGAGCTTCGGGCATAATCTTCTCAATGAGGCTTTGCAAGTATTCGCCGGCGGGTTGCTCGTCTTCGATAATCAGGATGTCAGTCATGGTGATTCGATTAAGGGGATAGTAACGGAAAACTGCTCCGAGTCGTCGGCTAGGGAAGTGGTGCGGCCCGAAACGAGTTCGTAGCGCTTGCTGAGATTGCTCAGGCCAATACCCAGGCCGTCGGCATGGGGCTTGCGATTGATGGTGTTGGAAATGACGAGTTGCCCCGTCCCTTCGTCCACTTCGACTTTCAGGTGCAGAATATGATTGGAAGTAATGATGTTGTGTTTGATCGCGTTCTCGATCAGTAGTTGCAGCGACAGCGGCACGACGTACCACTCTTTGTGAATATCGGTGTTCTCGAAGGTGAAAACCAGTTTGTCACCGAAACGCGCCTTGTAAAGTTCCAGAAATGCCTTGGCTACCGCAAGTTCTTCCGACAGCCGCACCAGGTTTTGTTTCTGGATTTTCAGGTTATAGCGCAGAATATCCGACAAGTTATGGACGATGTTCTGCGCCTTGTCGGGGTCGGTCGTGATTGAGACGTTCAGGATATTGAGGGCGTTGAACAGGAAGTGCGGGTTGAGTTGGCTATTCAGGGCATCGAGTTGATTTTTTACTTCCAGTCTTTTCAGTTGTTCGTTCTCGATATTCACCTGATTGAGTCTTCGGATGATTTTGAGGTAATACCAAAAACCGTACACGGCGGCAAACCGGGCCAGGTGCAGCATGTAGTATCTGAGGTGCAGGAGTCCCGGTTCTCGCACGGGACCCGTCAGCAGGAGTTGGAGCTGAATCAGGGCTTCGGTCAGCCCGATGAACAGTATCACCTGCATTACGATCTGCCAGGCCGTATTCTGTTGGTGAAACCACCGGGAAACGCTGCCGAAGGAGCCGATGTACAGCATTGAAAACACCCGGCCAAAGAGAAAGCAGTTGATTATTTGCACCGCAAGTGCCTCCGAACTGTACCCTACCGCTTCCTGAAAACCCGACGGGTTCCATAAGCAGCGGGCAATCGGCGGCAGATTCAGCACGATGCTGACCGCCAGGCCATAGAGCCAGACGTGCTTGATCTCAAAGGTGCGTTGCGAGGCCATGGCTCACGCAGACAGGCGAAATCCGAAATTGGCATTTCTAACGCCGGAGTTGCCGCCTGAATTCTCCTTCAATAGTTGGGCCACCGCCTGGATCAGATCGGTTTCAGACTGGCTCCACGACCTTTGGTGGGTGACGTCCTCGATGCCGAGGTGAAACACCCGGCCATCGGCACGCTGGACAGACACCTCGTAAGCCGAGCGCTGTGAACCCAGCAGGGGCAAATGCCCGGGCGCGGCCACTTCGTGGGTGACGACGGGTGGGCCGGTCTGGCCAAGGGGCGTTTCCCGTATATAGACGCGGCTCACTTCCATCACATCCAGCGCCACTTTCAAGACCCGGTCGATTGCCTCCTCAGAAATATATCTTAATTCCTGCACGCAACGTTCCAGGGCAGTAGCGTGGCGCAGTTGCTGGTACTGCAGATGCTGCCTGGTTTTTCCTTCTACTTTACCTTTCCAATCGTCCAGGGCCAGGGCCAGCGTTTTAACCCAATCCGTCGGCGGGTAGCCGCTGTCCAGGATCAGGCAGGCTACCGAGCCGTTGAGTACCTTGACCAGATCTTCCGCCGGGACCTCCGGCAACCGAGGGCTGACGATCAGAACATCGAACTTGAGGTGAGAGCAGGCTGCTAGTGCCTGTCGCTTGTCGGCGGCTTCAATGATCTCGAACGGGTACTGGGTTCGGGTCAGGGATTGGGTTAGGGATTCACGTACCTGGCTGGGGACAGCCACTGTCAATAAGTGTAAAGTTTCCATAGTGCGTTTCGAGGGGGTTAGAGGGACGGGGGGCAAATGGATGCCAGAATACCAACATGACGAGCTTTTACCCAAAGGTTCGTATAAAAATACGCAAAAATTCAAAATTATACGCCAGACCCGTTTATTGGTGGTCGAACAAGGGCAATTGGTAGTTGAAGGCACCTGAATACACCTTCTACTCAATGGGACAAACGTAGATACGGGGCATTTTAAGCACTTGGCCTATGGTTCCGAATGCTTGGCGTATCGTCTAGCTCTTTAGTCTGTATGTTCAAAAATAGGGTAAAAACCTCTAGTGCGCAATCGACGCGGGCTGGGGCAATCCGTAGTCCACCAGGATTTTCAGGAATCGAGGGTCGTGGTGACAGAGGCGGAAGGCGGGTTGAAGAAACCTCGTTCTGCTCGATCAGTCTGCGATCCGAGCGACGGTAAGCGACAAATCATCCAGAAGTCGCTCGATCAGTTGATTTAGTTTTTCAATAAATTCTTCATTTGTCGTGGGCATGGTCGATTCGGCGATCTACGTCCTGGGGTTTGACCATAAAATTAAGCCTTTTCAGTGTGACTAAAAAATAGCCGCGAAAAGTTCAGTCGCTGCTCGAAACGGTTCACCCCCCGATTTGTCAGGTTCACCCAGAAATCAACCGTATGACGATTTTATGTTTGCCAATTTTGAAACGTCAATCACGCAGGAGTCTTCGACAGGGCGATCCATACTATACACATCACGCATCCAACTTCTCTCGTGGTTTTTCAAAAGTATTACTCAACGTTCTGTCAAGCTTCTTTTTATTGACATCCCATTTTTCTGAATTCATTTACTCAACGTTATAAAAACTTCATTTCTCCATGTCAAAAAAAGTACTGGCTATCCTTTCCGAATACGGCTACTGGGGCGTCGAACTGGTCGGCCCACTTGAAAAACTGGAAGCTGCGGGCTATACCGTGGACTTTATGACCATGCACGGCAAAAAGGCCGAGGCTCTGCCGCCCAGCTACGACACCACCTACGTGGATCCGCCGCTCGGGATGTGCGTCACGACGGAGGAAGCCGCCGAAAAAGTGAAAGCGTTCGAGGCTACCAACCGCCTGGAAAAGAGCCTGAATATGTCGGAGATGATCCCGGAGAGGCCCTATTTCTCGGAACCCGATTTCCTGCGGAAGTTCGAGAAATACTACGCCGACCTGAAAGTGGCGCAGCAGAAACTCACCGAAGAGTACGCCTCGGTACTGCTCGTGGGCGGCAGCGGACCGATCATCGACATGGTCAACAACCAGCGCGTTCACGACATCATTCTGGCTTTTTATAACAAAAAAATGCCCGTTGCCGGAATCTGCTACGGCGTGGCTCCGCTAGTGTTCGCCCGCGATTTCAACGAGCGCAAGTCCATCCTGCGCGGCAAGCACGTCACGGGCCACTGCATCGAGTACGACTACCACGACGGCACGGGCTTCCTGCACACCGACCTGAACATGGGACCACCGCCCTACGTGCTGGAGTACCTGCTCTCGGACGCCGTGGGTCCCGACGGCCAGTACCACGGCAACTTCGGCAAGGAGACTTCCGTGATCGTGGATTACCCCTTCATCACGGCCCGTTCGCTGCAATGTTCGTTCGAGTTCGGGGAGCAATTTGTCAATATGTTGGATAATGGGCTTACGCGCTATGGCTGGTAAAACCGGAAATCAAAAAATCATCGAGCAGTTCCTGGCCGATGGCATGGACCACATGTACGGGAACCCCGGTACGGTAGAACAGGGCTTCCTGGATGCTGTGTCGGAATACCCCGACATGAAGTACATACTGACCTTGCAGGAGAGTGTGGCGCTGATGATGGCCGATGGCCACGCCCGCTTCACGCAACGACCTACGCTGGTGCAGTTGCACAGCGCACCGGGCATCGGCAACGCGGTGGGAGCGGCCTACCAGGCCAAGCGCGGTCACGCGCCGCTGGTCATCATCGGCTCCGACGCGGGTACGCAGTACATGAACATGGACGCCCAAATGGCCAACGACCTAGTGGGCATGATGCGGCCCGTGACCAAGTTTGCGACTATGGCGCTTTCGTCCAAGTCGCTGCTGCGGACGCTGCGTCAGGCGATCAAAATCGCCGCCACGCCGCCGATGGGACCTGTTTATGTTTGTTTGCCGATGAATATTTTGGACGAACCTAACGACGAGCCCGTTTTTCCGACCTGTATTCCCTCCACCCGCGTTCGTCCCGACGATTCACTGATTAAAGAAACGGCGCAGGTTTTACTAGCCGCCGAAAAACCTATGATGTTCATCGGTGATGGGGTGGCTTACTCCAATTCCATTCCTGAAATGACCCGCGTGGCCGAACTACTGGGCGCGGAAGTATATGGCGTTGAGTTTGGTGATGTTATTATGGATAACACCCACCCACTCTACCAGGGTACGACAGGCCATATGTTTGGCTCGTTCAGTAAACCAATTACCAGCAAGGGGGACGCTAATCTGGTGGTCGGTACCTACATGCTACCTGAGGTGTTTCCCGAAGAAGGTGAAATCTATGCCGAAGGCGCCAAGGTGATCCACTTCGACCTGAACGCCTACGAAATTGCCAAGAACCACCGCGTGGACCTGGGCGTGGTGGCGGATCCCAAGCTGTCGCTGCAAGCTCTGGCCGACGAACTGGAAGCGACCATGACCGACGAATTCCGTAAAACCGCCGCCGAACGGGTGCAACAACTTGGTGAGGCAAAAAAGCAAAAACTGGCGGCGGAATTCGAGAAAGACCAGGAGCAGAAGGGCAAATCGCCCCTACAAATGGCGCAGTTTGCTGAGGTTTTGGCCCAAAAACTTCCCGCAGACGCCATCATCTTTGATGAAGCCCTCACGAGTTCGCCCGCCATTACCCGCTACATGCCGCCACGCGAAGCGGGGCATTACTTCTTCACGCGGGGCGGTTCGCTGGGCGTGGGGTTTCCCGGAGCCATTGGCCTGAAAATGGCCAACATGGACAAAACCGTCATTGGCTTTTCTGGCGACGGTGGCAGCATGTACACGATTCAAGCGCTGTGGTCGGCCACTAGGCATAAAGCGGGTGCCAAGTTCGTGGTCTGCAACAACGGCTCCTACAAACTCCTGCAAATGAACATCGACGTGTACTGGAAAGAGCGCGATATGGAAAAACACGACTATCCACTGCCTTTTGACTTGTCGTATCCCACCACGCGCTTCGATCTGCTGGCTCAGGCAATGGGCGTGAAAGCGGTGCGAGTGGAAAAAGAAGAAGAGATTGCCCCCGCCATCGAACAGATGCTGGCTGACG
>JBBSKK010000263.1:0-5382 GCA_038256395.1 Cytophagales bacterium
CATCGCCGGGCTGCTGACCGCCTACGAATCGCCGGAACTGTACAAACTTGCCGCTAATAAGATTTTCCACATGAACTGGACCTGCGAAGCGCACGGGTGGGCGCTGCTGCTGGAGTATGAGATTCTTTATCGGCAGTCGGGCTTCGGCCGCCGGGCGACCCCGTCCGCTCAGCCTGACAGGGCTTAAAGAAATTCAGGGCACAGAGCGGTCCGCCGCGCGGTTTCACTAAGTTTGCGCAGAGTTTCACAGAGTATTCAAAAGTGATACTTTCAAAAAATCACTCTCAACTAACTGTCAATTGTCAACTGTCAACCGTCAACTAAAGCTGAAAGCTTTCGACCGCCTCCTTACCATCATGGACGACCTGCGGGAGAAATGCCCCTGGGATCGTAAACAGACGCTCGAAAGTCTGCGCCACCTGACTATTGAGGAAACCTACGAACTGTCGGACGCCATCCTGGAAAACGATTTGCCCGAAATCAAGAAAGAGCTAGGTGACCTGATGCTGCATTTGGTTTTTTATGCCAAAATCGGCTCCGAAACGAACGCCTTCGACATCGCCGACGTGCTGAACGGCATTTGTGATAAGCTCATTTCGCGCCATCCGCATATTTATGGCGATGAAAATGGCGAAACCGTCGTGGCTGATACCGAAGAAAAGGTGAAGCAAAACTGGGAGCAGCTCAAACTCAAAGAGGGTAATCGCTCCGTGCTGTCGGGGGTACCGCAGTCGCTGCCGGCCCTGGTGAAGGCTATGCGGATTCAGGAAAAAGCGCGGGGCGCGGGCTTCGACTGGGACGAAAAAAGTCAGGTGTGGGAAAAAGTGCAGGAAGAAATGCAGGAGTTCAAGGCGCACTTCGACGCGGAGAACGATGCGGTACTAGATAAAAAAGAAGCCGAGGCGGAATTCGGCGACCTGCTGTTTTCGCTCGTCAACTACGCCCGCTTCGTGGATCTCAACGCCGAAACGGCGCTGGAACGCACGAATAAGAAGTTCATCAAACGCTTCCAGTTCATGGAAGGACACGCGAAGGCCGATGGCAAGGCACTGGCCGATATGTCGCTAACTGAGATGGACGAATACTGGAACCGCGCCAAAACCGAATTGCAGCAGTGAGTTCGCACCACATTGTCCGCGAGAAGCAGGAACCCGCCCTCATCATCGCCAACGGCGAGTCGTGCAGCGACGAAATGCTGGGTCAGTTGCTGGAATGGAGTCCGTTCGTGGTGGTGCTGGATCACGCCATTTACCGTGTGCTGGATCGGGGCATCAAGGTGGACGCCTGGCTCGGCGACTTCGACCGCGATCACGACTTCGACGCCATCCGCGCCCGGCAGCACCCGCTGGAAATTATCCCCACGCCCGACCAAAACAAAACCGACCTCGAGAAAGCCATCGAGTTCCTCATCGAACGCGACTTTCCGGCGGCCAACATCGTGTGGGCCACGGGCCGCCGCGCCGACCACGCGATAACCAATATCACCAACCTCGTCCGCTACAAGGAAATAATCCGCCTGGTCATGTACGACGACCATTCCCGGATTTTCCCGCTCGTCGGTACCTTCGAGAAGTGGTACACCGCCGGGACGCCAATTTCACTCATCCCCGTTGGGGAAGTGAGCGGCATTGTTACGAGTGGCTTGAAGTATAACCTGAATGACGAAGCGCTGACGCTGGGTTATCGCTCGGGGAATAGTAACGAGGCCGCTGCGGATGGCTTCGTGCGCATTGCGGCTCGGGACGGAGATTTGTTGATAATGGAGTGTTGGGATTGATTTAGATCTGAAAACTTTTGAACGCGGGGCGGCCCGAGCCGTACGGCGTTTCGTATGTTGTCAAATCTTGCTCTAAACAAAGAGGTAAACCTGTAGGGGCGAACCCATGTATGCGCCCAAACACTGCTATACGCCCCTTCGTCCCGATGGCTGACGCACGCCGGGCGAACACATAGGTTCCCCCTACCTCACTAAAACCTTTCCCTGGTTGGCTGCCAGCGGCCAGCCCTCGCCTTCCAACTCTATCTTATACAGATAAACTCCAGACGCCACACCCGACGGAAGCCAAATCAGCTCATTACAACCCAAATGAGGCTGACTTTCATGCGTAAAAACAGCTTTACCACTCAAATCAAAAACCTGAATTCGCCACTTATCGGGTGCATTCTTCCCTTCCAATTCCAGCTCAAACTTCACCCAAAAATCCGCCGGATTGGGCGAGGCCATCGCCGATACAACGCGGTTGACCTCGGCCACGCGGAAGCGGATTTCGTAGGGCGCGGCGGCATTGCCGACCAAGTCGCGGCCTTCCGCTTTCAGTCGATAAGTGCCCGAAGCTAGTTTTGAAAAATCGAAATCCGCGCGGAAGTTGGCGGTCGGGGTAGGCGACCAAGTGACTTTGTCCAAAGAAATACGTAATTCAGGGCATTTATCGCAGCTTTTCCAAAGACTCACATGCAAACCTGTCGTGTCGGCCCGGAGCAAATACGGGTTGGTGTCCAAAAGCCGGACCTGTATCCTGGGCTGCGGCGATACCGCCTCGCCGTCGGTCAGGCGGCGGTCGTCTACCGTCACATCCAGCAGCGGCGGGCTGCGGTCGGGGCGAACGTTGTAGAGGATTTCGGCGACGTTATTGGTATAGACTTCCTCAGGGAGTTGGCTGACGTTGAAGTAGATCAACGCCCGGTTGAAGCCGGGTTTGCCTTCGGTTTTTCGGAAAAAGTCGAAGGTATAAGTACCCTTCGCGGACAGTAGGGCGATTTTGAATGTTTTTTCAAAAACTTTATTTTCATAAAATTCTCGCACCAAAACAGCGATCGAATCCCGGAAAGGAACGGCGGTGATGTTTTTGAACGATACGCTGGCCCGAAAAACCGCGCCCTCGTCCAACTCCGCCGAGTAGGTGTTTTTTACCCCCGCTATGCCTTCGGGCAAGGGCGAAGTACTGGCGGAGGCATTGGGGGCGTAGCGAAAAGTACGGTAAGCCGAAGCGGTGGAGTCGCCCGCGAGATGTACCCGCCAGCAAATGGTCTGGGGACTTGTCAGCGTAAGGGTTTTTCTTGCCAAAATGGTTTCGCTACGCACCGTATCACGCCGAACGTTGACATTGAAATCCGGTTTGTCGCTCCACTCGAAAACCACCTCGGCGGGCTTGCGCCCCACGGGAAGTTGGGCTACCAGTTCGATTTTTGACTCGACAAAAACCGATTTGTCGGCGGGCAGCAGCGGAATGGCGCCGCCCTCAGCGACCTGAATTTGGGTAGAAAACCCATTATTGGTTTCGTCTTCTTCGGCAATCGCGTTCTCGGGATCGAGCCGGAACTCCCAGGTTTCGTCCCCACCCTGGCGGCTGACGTTGGGGAAAGTAAAACTCAGCGAATCCTGCAACTGCATGGCCGGGCGGGTGAGCGTGTACTCAGCCAAAAGTCGGGACTCCTTTTTTCGGGAAATAGTGAGCGTGTAATTTCCCTTCTCGAAACGTCCGTTGTTGGCCACGCGGGCGATCACGCGCAGGGAATCGTCCCAGGCCGAGATTTTCTGGCCTTGGTGGTTGGTGACGCTGATTGAACTGGGTTTCCAGGCGTAATCGGGGCGGGTGGCGGGGAAAATCTTAATCGCCGGGTCGCCCTGCAAGCCCATTTGGGTGGCCGTCACGCGGTCGCTGAGCGTTGGGTTGCGGTGCATGGTGCGGCGAATGCCCTCGCGCATGATGTCGCCGAAGGGGCGGCTGGTGAAGGCGGGGTCGGCCAGCACTTCGTAAAAAGCAGAGGTGTAGCTGTGCAGCGCCGCCGTAAATCCTAGGTGCGTGTGGGCCACGAATAGTACCGCGCCCCGGTCGGGCGTATTGATCCAGTCGGTGCTGGTGGGCGGCCCGGCGAAATAGAAGTTCCCCAAGGCGCAGCCGTTCACGATTACTGCCGGATAGCGGCCCTTGTTGCGGTAGCCGAAGGCATTTTTCGACACTTCGCCGATTTCAATATCGGTAATATTGAGGCTAGAATGGCCGTATAACGTCATCAGGGCCACGCCTTCGTTGACGATGGGCGCAATGGGAAAACGCTCGATGTACTCGTCGGTTTTTTTGGAAATAGTTTTTAGGTCCGGGGCCACGAAAGACCCCTTGACTTTGGCGGCGTAGGAATCCGTAAAATTTCGGAACAAAATCAACTCCTGGGCCGAGCGCCCGCCGCTGAGGTGCAGCACGTTTTTGCGCCAGGGCGCGGCGGCGGGCGTGGCTTCGTGCTGTTTTACTTTTTGCAAATAATCGTACACGTTCTGCGAGGTATAGGCGTTCACGCGGCCAATCGGTACCAGCGGGGTGTAAGGGTCGGCGGGGTCGAGGCCCACGCCAAGGGCCATGTCCGAGTCGGGCCAGCCCGCGCTGGGCACCATGTCCTCAGTGCGGGCGGCAGGTTTTTTCCGCACAGCCTGGGGCGAGCGCGACTGCCCGAGCAGAAGCACGTATTGCAGCTTCGCACGATTGTGCAGCCAGCGCATGAGCCGCCGCATTCCCACAGGGCCGGGTTCGCCGTAATTGAACTGGTCGAATACAGCGGCGGCGTCGATGACCAATGGCTTGTAGCTACCGCCCGTCGCCGAGGCGCGGTAAGCGGCGTAATCAGCCACAGGATCGGCGCTGCCTTTTACGGGTTTGCGCACTAGCGGATGGGTAATAATAAGGTAGTCAGTGCCGACGGAGTCAAGATTCCTGAATCTTACCGGATGAATATTGGTAATGGGCAACGGTTTTCTGACTACCAAAACCACCGAACTGCCTAATGGCGCGACCGTTGCCTTTTCCCCGGCACTTTGGGCAAGTAGTTGACGGGGTAAAGCGGGGTTCGATACATCGAAAAATCGCGCATCCTGCGCTGAATCCACCTGAATCGCGCTTTCTCCAATGGAAAAGAGCATTTTCTGGTCGGCAGCGCTGGCGGAAGTTAGCCGCTGCGGGTACATCCATTTGAGGTATGAAACCGAAACGCGGTCGTTTGTTCCTCTCGCCACAAAAGTGACGCTGACTCGCCTGAGACTGTCCAGGTCTTTGGGCAGTAGATCGACTTTAAAAAGTTGCGTTCCGTAGTTTTGCCACTCCACCTCCCCCAGCTTCCGGCTTTGCCGCAAGTGATTGCCAACCCAGACTTCCACGCGATGCTGTCCGACAAAACGACCTACAAAAAGCATTTCCACTGTGGCCGTAGCGAAGGAATCGGGCAGCGCATTTTCCGTCTGCAAGCCCAGCCCGCTCGCCCATTGATCGGTGCGGTGCAGTCCGCCCGTCCAGCCCTCGCCCGTGTCGCCGAAGGTTTGGAGGTAGCCGTCGTCCGGTCCCGCGCCCGGCGGGTAGATCGCCCCGGCGGAATATTCGTTGGTCTGGACTTGCA
>JBBSKK010000264.1:0-5381 GCA_038256395.1 Cytophagales bacterium
AAAATGTTCTCGTAGGCAAAATCAAACTCGTCGTGCAGCCGATCGACGATCATTCTTACCACTTCCAAAGCGGAGGAGAGCCCCGGTTCGTTGGCTTCGGTGGGAGCCATGAACGAGTAAGGATACCAGGTGCTTTGCGTGGCTTGCGGGGCAACGAAAGCGATGTCTGCGCCTTGTACGTATTCGCTCAGCGATAAGATGTCCTGCGCCGAAGCACCGCGTCCGTGGAGCATCAGCACCGCCTTTTGAGCGGTGTCCAGAGATGCGCCACGGCTGGCGATGTTGTTGGGGTTGTGCTGTAAGTTCATTATTTTTCTGCTTTTCCTTTTTCCTTCCTATTTAACTTTTAACTCCGGCAACTCCGCCTCTATCTTCGCCCGGCGCGGCTCGTACCATTCGGGCAGTTTGAGCGTAGTACCCAACGCGTCCGGGGCCTCGTCTACGGCGAAGCCCGGCGGGTTGGTGGCAATCTCGAACAGAATGCCGCCCGGCTCGCGGTAGTAGATACTGTGAAAGTACTGCCGGTCCAGCACCTCGGTGGGTTGATAGCCCGCCGACAAAAGCTGCTCGCGGATTTCCAACTGACTCTCGTCGGTATCGGTCGAAAAAGCTACGTGATGTACCGAACCCGCGCCCTGCAAAGCCCGCGTGTCCTGCGGCGCGTGGACGACATCCACAAAATTCCCCGGCCCGCCCGTTCCGGCCTCGAAACGGAAAACCCCGTTTTCCTCGGCCACCAGCGTATGTTGCATCGGATCAGTGAGCAGGGCCACGGTGCGGTCTACGGTGCGCTGGTTCAGCGATACAGTATGGAAACCACGGACAGCGTATTCCGCCGGGATCTTGCCATTGTCCAAGCCGGGCCGGGTATCTGCCGCAGCCGCTACTAGCTCTACGCCCATACCGTCGTAATCCTCGAAGCGCAGGTAGTCTTCGTCGAAGCGGCGGTGCGGACCGGAGAAGGGAATGTTGAACTGCGTCAGCCGATCCATCCAGTAGCTGAGCGAAGCGGCAGGAATGGAAAAGGCCGTATAGGTCAATTGGCCGATTCCCTTACGACCCCGCACCAGTCCGGCGTAGGGAAAAAACGTCAGAATGGTACCAGGCGAACCCGTTTCGTCGCCGTAATACAAATGATACACATCGGGGGCGTCGAAGTTGACGGTTTTCTTGACCATCCTGAGACCGAGTATACCGACGTAAAAATCGACGTTGCGCTGCGCGTCGCTGGCCAGGGCCGTGACGTGGTGAAGGCCGTTGATTGTCGTGTTCATTTCGTTTTTGTTTTGATAAAAAAATAAAGTCCCTACCTTTGCCCCCAGTAAATCTCATAGGGGTGCCCTACCGAACGGGCTGAGATCATACCCATAGCACCTGATCCGGGTAATGCCGGCGAAGGGAAGAGACAAATTTCCAGTTTATTTATTTTTTATTCAAACCAAGATGGGTTTGGCCCCTAGCCTATCGTCAACTTTCATTCGCCATGCGAAAAGTTACGACCTATCTTTCAGCTTGTTTCCTGTTTTTGGGAATGAGCTTTTCCGTCCTCGCCCAGCAAACATTCAGCGGGCAAGTCAAAGACGCCGAGGACGGTAGCCCGCTGCCGGGGGCCAGCATCCGCGCCGGGGCCTACCAGGGCACCACCACCAACACCAGCGGACGCTTTACGCTCACCAACGTTCCCGCCAGCGTCGAAAACATCCAAATTTCCTTCGTTGGTTACGAAACCGTGCAGGTACTCACGCAGACTTTCCCGCAGCAACTGACCGTAATGCTCCAGCGCTCGGTTTTCAATGCCGACGAGGTGATCGTCAGCGCCACCCGCGTCAGCGACCGCAGCGGCATGGCCTACTCCAACGTGACCGCCGAGGCCATCGAGAAGCAAAACCTTGGCCAAGACCTTCCCGTGCTGCTCAACTTCACGCCTTCGCTCGTCAGCACTAGCGACGCCGGGGCAGGTGTGGGCTACACGGGCATCCGCATCAGGGGTACTGACGCCACGCGCATCAACGTGACGATCAACGGCATCCCCTACAACGACGCCGAAAGTCAGGGCGTTTTTTGGGTCAATATGCCCGACATCGCCTCGTCCGTCAGCAGCATCCAAATCCAGCGCGGCGTGGGGACTTCCACCAACGGCGCCGGGGCTTTCGGCGCAACCGTAAACGTGAGTACCAACGAGTTCCGCCGCGAAGCCTACGCCGAACTGATGAATTCCTACGGCTCGTTCAACACCCGCAAGCATACTGTGAAAGTCGGGACGGGGCTGCTCATAGATAAATTCACGGTGGACGCTCGGCTGTCGCAGGTCACGTCCGATGGCTTCGTGGATCGCGCCAGCAGCGATTTACGGTCGTACTACTTGTCAGGTGGGTATTTTGGCAAGAAAAGCTTCGTGCGTCTCAACGTTTTTTCGGGCAAAGAAGTCACCTACCAGTCGTGGAATGGCTCGCCGGAGTCGCGGGTGCAGGGCGACCGCGAGGGTATGTTGGCCTTCATCGAGCGCAATGGTCTCAACGAACGCGACGCCCAGAATTTGCTAAACTCCGATAGCCGCACCTACAATTTCTACACCTACGACAACGAGGTAGACAACTACCAGCAAGACCACTACCAACTCGTTTCGTCGCATACACTAAACAAAAACTTGACGCTGAACGTGAACGGCTTTGTGGTGCGCGGGCTAGGATACTTTGAGCAATATAGGGACGAAGATCGGCTCCGTAATTACAAGATTCCGAACGTGATTGTGGGCCAGGACACGATTACTCGCAGCGATCTGATTCGCCGCCGCTGGCTGGACAACTACTTCTACGGCACCACTTTCTCGCTGGATTACAATAGTTTCAAGAAAATTACGGCCAACTTCGGCGGTGGCCTGAACAAGTACGATGGCGATCACTACGGTCAGGTAGTTTGGGCGCGTTACGCCGGGAATAGCAGCATCCGGCAGCAGTACTACGAGAATGTGGGTACCAAAACGGACTTCAACCTGTACGGCAAAATCTATTACCAATTCACGGAAAAACTGAATGCCTTTGGCGACGTACAGGTACGGCAGGTGCAGCACAAAATCCTGGGCGACGACAACCAACGGCGGCAGCAGGACTTCGACCGCACCTTCACTTTCTTCAACCCCAAAGCTGGGCTGAACTACCAAATCTCGGAGCGCAGCACGGCCTACGCCTCGTACAGCATCGGCAACCGCGAACCCAACCGCGACGATTTCACGGAATCGACCCGGCAGATTCAGCCCGCCGCCGAAACGTTGCGCGATCTGGAAGCGGGTTTCCGCACCCAAAATTCCCGGCTGGCGTTTTCGGCCAACTATTATTTCATGGATTACAAAAACCAGCTCGTGCTGACCGGACAAGTCAACGACACGGGCAACTCCATCCGGGTGAACGTGCCGAACAGCTACCGCATGGGGCTGGAACTGGAAGGCGGCGTTTCGTTGAGCCCCGCCTGGAAGTGGAACGCTAACCTGACGCTCAGCCAGAACAAAATCGCCAACTTCACCGAGTACGTCGTGGACTACGACAACGGCGGCTACCAGGAAATCGAACACGGCCAAACGGACATCTCGTTTTCGCCCAACGTCATCGCGGGCAGCCAACTCACCTACGCGCCCCTGAAAAACGTAGAGCTAACGCTGCTGACCAAGTACGTCGGCCAGCAGTACCTCGACAACACATCCAGCGAAGACCGCACCCTCGACGCCTACCTGACCAACGACCTCCGCTTCACCTGGACGCTCACGCCGAAATGGACGAAGCAAATCAGCGTTAGCGCGTTGTTCAACAATATCCTGAACGAAACCTACGCTTCCAACGGCTACACCTTCGGCTACATCGCGGGCGGAAGGGTGCAGGAGAATTTTTACTACCCGCAGGCGGGGCGGAATTTTTTGGTGGGGGTGAATTTGAAGTTTTGATTTTTTGAAAGGAGGAGGGAGGGAGGAAAGGAAGTCAGATTAGGCTACTTTCACTCCTCTTGCTTTTCATCTAGATATTTTTGCAAATCTTCTCCCCAGTGTTGCCAGATTTGAATGGCCACCTGACCTATTTTTCTGGAAGGGGGTGCTTCCTCATGGTAGGGTAAAGCATTTAGCAAAGCTTGCAAGGAATAGTCGAGTGATTTTTCCTTATTAGGAAATGACTGCATATGGAAGATGCTAACATTGATCAAAGTAGAGGCAAAATCTAATTGAAAAGCCGAAGGGTTCTGCTTTGCTAACATTCTTCGTATAGTAAGTGCTTCGTCAAACTCCTTTTCAGTCTTGCCTAGTTGATTCATATAAGAATGCAAACTAGCCAGATTATTGAGGGTGTCGGCAACAGAGGGTAGATAAGCCTGTATATTTACTGCTGCCAATATCCTGCGTATGTTGAGTGATTCGCTAAACTCTTCCTCCGCCTGCTCCAATTTATCTGGATCGTCATAAAACTTGGAATGTAAAATAGCTAGATTGTTAAGGGTATCAGCCGTAGCGGACAGATTATCCTCTTGAGTGCTTTCCGCTAACCTCCTGCGTATACCAAGTGATTCTACAAGCTCTATTTCCGCCAACTCAAACTGATTCATATCGATATGCACAAGAGCCAAATTATTTAGGGTATCGGCTACATCAGGCAGATAAGTTTCAGGGCCTTCCTCTGCCAATTTTCTGCGTATTTCGAGCGCCATGCCAAATTTTTGTATGGCCAACTCTGGTTGCTGAGTGCTAGAATCCAAGTTTGCAAGATTGTTTAAAGTTGTAGCAACATGAGGTAAGTAAGTTTTGGGCTTTTCTGTCGCCAGCGTTTGGTACTTGTTTAGTGCATCGTTGAGTTCTTTTTTGGCTTGTCCGAATTGATGCATGCTAGAATACAAACCAGCTATGTTTATATGTATATTGGCCCTTTGAGAAGCATCTGATACATATCTTATAGCCTTCTCATAATAACTTAGAGAAATACTATGATGGTTATTTTTCTGTAAGAATTGGGCTGCTAAAAAGCATGTCTTATAGCTCTCATCTATATCTGCGGCAATCACGTAGTATCGTGTAGCCTCAGGAAACCAAATGGGATTGCTTTTATCCAAAGATACTAATTTGGCTTTGGTAAGATATTCCTGCGCGAGGATCTGCCGTTTTTGATCCAGGAAAGCTTCGGCTTTCTCTATAATTGTTTTGTCCCGTTCAAGTTCATCGGGGTCAAGTACCCGGTTAGCTCCTTCTAGGTCACCCTTTTCAAACAAGGTTCTAGCCAATTGCAGACGTGGGCTATTGACAGCCTTTTTGCCGTATAATACTAATTCAGATTTAAAATAGCGTATTTTTGCGTTATGAAGTACACAGACAAAATAACAGAGTCCGCCGAGTTCCTCCTCGAATCGGA
>JBBSKK010000265.1:0-5379 GCA_038256395.1 Cytophagales bacterium
CTGAGAAATACCGCCGCTACGGCGAAGCGTTCGTAGCCGAAATTGTGAAATTCGCCAGGGAAAACACCAAGCCCGGCACCCGCGTGGTAAAGGGCATGACCTACCTGATGACCCATGAACTCTACGAAAAGGGCTTCACCCTCGACGACATCGCCCAGCAGCGCGGCCTGACGACCTCCACCGTAGTGGCGCACCTCGTCAAGCTTCGTGACGAAGGACACGACATTCAGCTCCGTCCGCTCATCGCCGACCGCACCTACGCCGAAGTCCTCACCGCCGCCGACGAACTGAACTTCAAACCAGGCGACCCGCTGGCCCCGCTGTTCGAGCATTTGGGCGAAAGGATCGAGTACGGGATGATTCGGCTGGCGCTAGCGATTCGGGAGGGGGCGTGAATGTTTTGTTATATTTGTTGAAGATCAAAAAGCACATAAATCATGAACACCGTAATACTGGAAAGTGAATCCGATCAGAATCTTGAATTGGTGCTAAATCTGGCCAAAAAACTAGGTGTAAAAAGCCGCGAGGTTCCCGCCCAGCACTGGCAGGGCCAGATTTCGGCTTCTAAAAATCAGGCAGCAGGTCCCATAATCGAGACCCAGGCCAGTCCGCTTTTGGTGGATTCTCTCCGGCTGGTGCTGGATTATATGCAAGTTTTACGAAAAATCGGCTGCGATGACTATGTTCTCTCGAATGAAATATTTACCAAAATTATCCAAACCCTGTTAGTCCAAGGGGTAGATACTGAAAAAATATCGGTCGGTGGCACCGAGGACGATAGTTTGTCGGTTCGTGGGAAGGTAGGAGATAAGAGTTTTTATTTTGAAACCTATTTTGACGAAGAAGAATATCAGCAGGGCTATGAAGTAATTAGTAGTGTATATTTTAACAAAAAAAATATAGCTGCTGTCTCTGGCAGTATTGATTTCGTGCTCGAAAATATAGCTGAGAAAATCAGCTCGATCTCGGTAAACTGACTACTACTTCATGTTATACCCCGAGAGACTTGTTCCACAGCCATTTTTCAAGTTCATTGATTTTAACCAGGCAAACACCCACCTCAGTTACTTGGTAAGGTTCACCGATACGAGAAATATACTGGATGACCTGGGGTACCTGCGTGAAGAGTTGATCTCGACGCACGAATCTCACAATCATTTGCGCGATTTTTCAACCTATTTACTGGGCATTTTTACACCTGACGATATTCAGTGGGTTTGGAAAAAAGACACGCCTTGTTTGCAAGAATGGGCAATAGGTGAGGAAGGTTTGGTGCCTGCGAGTGACGAAGTTAGCAAAGCAGCCGTGGAACGCGGTTGCTTTTATCTGTCCGTTTTTGAATGTAATGGGGCAAGTTTTTCTACTAAAAATGAGCAGGAAGGTGAGTCGGAATTCGTCTGCAAAGTGCTGCATACGCCCCTGCGTGCTAATTTTTGGCATTGCTCCCTGCGCTGGTATTGCAACGAGCAAGGTAGCGAAGAATGGAACAAGGGTAGAATGAGAAGAATGAAAAATTACATTCGCGATTTTATTGTTGAAAATGCGCTGATCAAAAAACCACTTTACCAATCCATCGACCCCATTTCTTATACTGTTATACCGGATTGACTGAAAAACCAATCTCCAAGTTCTCACTTCCCCAAATCCCGGTACCCAATCAACCGAATGCCCTTCTTCTCGATCAACGCCCGCACTTTCGGATCGGTAAATAAATCCGTCACGCCCTGCCGGTCTTCGGCAACGTTTTCGTAGCCGATGTGGTGGATGGCGCGGAGTTCGGCGTTGTCCAGGCCGGGATGTTCTACGAAAAGGTACGTCTTGCCGGGCTGCAGTTTGTCGAGGGCGTTCATGAAACTCTGCGCTTTTTCCGTCGGCGTATTTCGCGGCCCTTCCATGGGTAGCCGCTGCACGGCGTAGTCTTCCGGGTCGAGGTCGATCTTGTACTCCTGCGCCAGCCGCTTCGTCATCGCCGCCACTTCCTTCGACAAGTTCGCGCAGCCCATGTGCGCCGACACGTGGCTGATGCGCGGAATATGCCGCAGCGCCATTTCGATCTGCGCCCGAAATTCCCGCTCCACGTCCTCGATCTTCCATTTGTTTTCGGAAATCGACTGGCCGGGATAGTTTTTATTAGGAAAAACCATCGGGTAAAAATAGCCGTCCGCATTCACCAGACTCGGCACCGCCGTCAGCGGTCGCCATTTTACCAAATCCCATTCGCTGGTCAGGGCGAGGTGAATGCCCACGTCGGCGTCGGGAATTTGTTTCAGCAACTGCACCGCCTCGGGAAACCAGGGCGAGGGTACGATGACTTCGATTGAGGTTTCGATGCCGTTTTTATAAGCTTCCACCAAAGCCAGATTGCCCGAGTGCGAAAAGCCCATGTCGTCGCCGCGCACGATGAGCCGGGCGGGTGTAGTTTGGGCGAAGGTAGCAACAGCGCAAAGGAGCAGTAAGAAGAGGAAGGCGTTTTTCATAGGGTAATTATTTCACTTTTTATTTTCTCAATCATCATTCCCTTCTAACTTTTTCTTTTCAAGCCCACACCAATAAGGAATTGACGAATCTAAATGCGCGTCGGAAGGGATTTTTTCTATCTTTGCTTCCCAAACAATAAGGCATACCTACTGCCGTTAATTTCAGAAGTCAATGGCCCCTGTGCCGTTTACCCCAAACATTCACCCTTCACCCCCAAGAATAATGCTGCTGCAAGCACTTACTGACTCCACGATGGTTGCCCCAGGGTCGGGTGACGGCCTTTCGGTTCTCGATTTATTGTTAAAAGGCGGTTGGGTGATGCTGCCGCTTGGCTTTCTTTTTCTGGTCACGATTTTCCTAATGGTTGAGCGCTGGATGGGAATCACCAAAAACGCCAAGATCGAGCAGCCGTTCGTGAACAACGTGAAGGATTTTATCCAGCAGGGCAACCTCAAATCTGCCGAGTCGCTGTGCCGCAACCAGGACAACGCCGCCGGGCGCATCCTGGAACGAGCCACGGGCCGCATTGGCTACCCCATCAAGGACATCGAGTCCACCATCGAAAACGCCAGCCAAATTGAACTACAGCGCATGGAGGGCAACCTTCCTTACCTCGGCGTTATCGCCGGTATCGCGCCCATGCTGGGTTTCGTGGGAACGATTGCCGGGATTATCCGCATTTTCTACGACATCTCCATTTCCAACGACTTCAACATCAGCACCATTTCGGGTGGTATGTACGAAAAGATGATCACGTCGGGTTCCGGCCTCATCATCGGTCTGATCGCCTACGCGGGCTATCACCTGCTCAACATGAAGATCGACCGCTTCGCCCTAAAACTCCAAATGGCCGCCTCGGACTTCCTCGATGTGTTACAGCGTCCGGTGGCGTCGCGATAGTTCTTAGTGAAAGCAGAGTTCGGAAACGATAATTACTACTACAATTCTTAGTGTGAGAATGAAAAATTCATCACCGCGCGGGCGGCCCCGTCATCACTCATCACTCATCATTCATCACTTTATACGTGAAAATCCGTCGAAAAGCCCGGTTTGCGCCGGAAGTCTTTACGCACTCGTTGAACGACATCATGTTCTTCCTGCTGCTGTTCTTTTTGATTATCAGTACGATGTCGAACCCGAACGTCATTAAGCTGATGCTGCCCAAGGCGTCGTCGTCGCAGCAGGTGTACAAGAAGCAGATTACACTCTCGGTGGACGAGCAGAATAACTACTATATCGACAAAGATCAAATTCCCATCGGACAGCTTGAGTCGCAGTTGGCCTCCATTTTTGCCAATGTGGAGGATCGCACCGTGGTGCTGCGCGTAGACAAGAATCTGGCGGTACAGGATCTGGTGGATGTACTGGAGGTCGGTGCCAAGCTGGATATCAAGATGGTGATGGCTACGGCACGGTAGGGAGGATATTGTATGCTGGATTTTGGAGGTTAGATTTTGGAATTTGAGCAAAGTTTTATATAAGAAAAGCCCCGGAACGCATAGCATTCCGGGGCTTTTTACTAACTGTCAGACTTATTTGACTCTAAATCTAAAGATCGAAACTACACTTTCAAATCGCCCCAACCGTCGCGGTAGTCGCGTTTCACGAACTGGTTGGCCGCGTCGTAGTTGGTTACTTTCATATTCTGAGCATCCCAGAACAGCTTTTTGCGTCCCATGTACTTATCTACGGACCGCTTGGCCGTAGGATTATCGCGCAGCATCCAGCTCCTGATCGCCAGGTTACCGATCAGGATACTTTCCGTAAACGGCCCGGCGTACTCAAACGGCGAACTTGTAACGCCCTTACCGTAGCCCTCCAGACAAGCATTGACCCATTGCAGGTAGTGGTTCTCGTCCGGTACCCGGGCAATGGTTTCCGGGATATTCACAATATCGTTGGCTTTCAAAGGTACCAGCCGGGGGTTGGCACCGTAGCAATCGGCCATCAGCTTGCCTTTGGAACCGATGAAAAGTACCCCCCCGTCGGAGTTGCCGAAGGCTTCGCCGGGCAGTAGTTCTTCGGGTAGCTCGGGCAGGATACCGCCGTCGTACCAGCTTACTTTGATATTCCCTTTGTTGTCGTTACGGGGATAATCTAGGTGTATGGAGGTAGTGAAGGGCGTCCAGGCGGGGTTATCGTCCTTCTCGCGCAAAGTAAATGCCCAGGTACCCCCCACGCTGCATTCCACCGAAGTTGGGTACAGAATGGGCAGGATGCGGTACACGGGGTCCATGATGTGGCAGGCCATGTCGCCCAGCGCACCCGTGCCGTAGGGCCACCAGCCGCGCCAGTTCCAGGGTAGGTAGGCATTGTTGTAGGGTACCTTAGGCGATGGTCCGAGCCAGAGATCGAAGTCTAGTTCTTTCGGAATAGGATCGACATTGTCGGTGGGTACAGCCTGTGGCCACACGGGACGGTTGGTCCAGCACAGTACTTTGTCCACATCGCCGATGATCCCCGAGTCGTAAATTTCCTTCATGCGGCGTACGCCGTTGCCCGAGCCGCCCTGATTTCCCATTTGGGTAATTACCTTGTATTTTTTGGCAGCTTGTCCCAGCATCCGCGCTTCGTATATGTCGTGCGTCAGGGGTTTTTGGGTATAGACGTGCTTGCCTAGTTGCATGGCCGCCAGGGTAGCTACGGCGTGCGTGTTGTCGGGGGTAGATATGGAACACGCATCGATGTTCTTATTCTCCTTCCTGAGCATTTCCCGAAAATCCTTGTAGTAGGTCGCTTTGGGGAAACTCTCCCGAGAGGTCACGGCCTGACGATCGTCTACATCGCACAGCGCCACGATGTTAACGTTGGGGCTTTTGGCAAAACTAGCCAGATCGCTTTTGCCCTTGCCCCCTACTCCAATTCCAGCAATGTTCAGCGTATCACTAGGCGCAACGTACC
>JBBSKK010000266.1:0-5377 GCA_038256395.1 Cytophagales bacterium
ATAATTTCGATCCGTGTTGTAAGATGATCCCGACTCGGGAATCAAAGCCGCCGTGCTGTCCAGTTGCTCGATGGTGAACCGAACGGTGTCGTCCTGAAAAAGGGGAAGCACCCACCACTTGAACACCGTAGGTGTCCAGATCAGGATAAAACTCAATACAATCAGTACCAGCGCCCCGCGCGATTCCTTGGGCGAAATGCCAAAGAAATCCTGTATGCGGAAGAGGATTTTGCGGAGCATTGGTTTGGAGCAGGATGGAAATGGTATTCTCAATAATTATAGATTGAATCCAGTTTGAAAAGCTGTATCGCTTCCTTACTGGGACGAGCCTTTCGATCTAAGCTATTGAAATAGTCTGCTGTATCCCAAATTTTAGTGTCACCACCGATAGCGCGGGGATCCTGGGTCGCGACCAGATATTCCTGTAATTGCGTAGCCAGTTTTTTTCTGGTTTGACCGTAAGCAGGGTCGAAGGCCATGTTATGCATTTGTTCAGGATCGTTTTTTAAATCAAAAAGCTCTTCGGAGGGCCGCTTACCCATGGCAAGTTCAAAAAGGGGCTTCACCTGCGGATCATTTTTGTGAGCGATCATGTAGAACTTTGTCAATCCCGGATAATTCAGCATGTAGGGGTCAATATCTCCATAGAGGGGTGGATCTCCGGCCGGCCAGCGTTCAGGCTCATAGTTATGGATGTACAGAAAATCTTTAGTACGGATTGATCGGCCGGGGTAACCCAAACCGCCTAGTCTCACGTAGGCATGGCGTTCGCGGCCCATGACTATAAATTCCCGTTCAGGGGCGTTTTTGAGCTCTTTCTCTACAAGGGATATTAAGCTTTTTCCCGTCATACTGGCAGGGATATCCACTTTTCCTAATTCCAGAAAGGTAGGTGCCAAATCGTTCAACGTAACCAAATGATCGCTCACGGCATTTTCCTGGAATTTACCCGGCCACGAAATAATCAGCGGCACGTGGGTACCGAAATCGTATAAATTGGCCAAGCCCCGTGGCATCTGCCAGCCGTTATCGCTACACACTACAATGACTGTGTTAGCCAATTCCCCGCTTTCTCTTAACTCATTCAATGTCTGCCCCAATTGGCGGTCAAAATCCTCCACCGCAGCATAGTAATCCGTAATATCGTTTCGCACGTCAGGATGATCCGGCAGATAACCAGGTACCTTCACTTTACCAGGATCTATACCTGCCTTTAACCCTGAGCCTACCGCATAGGGGCGATGCGGCTCACGGCTGCTTATCCAGTAGCACCACGGCAGATCGTCTTTCTTTTGCCCTAAAAACTCAGCGAAGCTTTTGTATTTTTCTCCACCAGGATTTCTTTTGCGGCCATTGGCTTCAAAACTGCCTGGCCCCCATCCTTTTCCCTGATGGCCTACCTGATAACCCGATGCTTCCAGCAAATCCGGATAGATTTTGTACTCCGTGGGTAAGATTCCCCACAAATTACCGCCCTCCTTTAATCGCCAGGAATCCTGCCCCGTAAGCATCGCCGCCCTTGATGGAGTACAGGAAGGAGAACTGCAAAATGCATTGTTAAATTTAACTCCCTGTCGGGCAACTTGATCCATATTCGGCGTTCGTACCGTACTATCGCCATAGCAACCCACGTGGTTCCAGGATTGGTTGTCCGACATGATCATCAAAATATTGGGCCGGTCCCGGATGTCTTTCTCCTTAGTTTTACAAAAAAATGAAAGCGAACAAGTAAGAAGAAGTACAAAAATGGATGGAATTCTTTTTGACATAACAGGAGGGGTAATAATTTAAAAAAACGATGATGCATGGCTCGCGTATTCAGTACCAATAAACGTTTCGCGTACCGAATCTACTCTACACATTAGCAGCCAATGCTGAGTGAATACAATTACAAAGTAACCTGGTTCTGCACGCAGTTTTCTCCGCGCTAAGGCAAGTGTTTCAAGATAACTCACTTGTCAATAAGTAGAAATTTAGGGTAGGATTAGGGATCAATTATCAAAACCTATCTCAATAATCGTCGTACCAGGTGCTGATTGGGCGTCCCCCGAAGGCACGAAAACAATTTACTCCTTCAAGGGTATCGCCAAAATGCCTAATTTTGCGGCCAGGCGCTGCCTTCGGGGTAGCATTTACTTATCATTCAAAACGCTATGAGTCAGGAATCCGCTGCAACTACCACTACCCCTACGTCACTGCAAGACATCATCGGCCACGCCAAGGAATACGGCTTCGTGTTTCCGTCTTCCGAAATATACGACGGCCTGCAAGCCGTGTACGACTACGGTCAGAACGGCGTGGAACTGAAAAACAACCTCAAAGCGGCCTGGTGGAAAGCCATGACGCAGCTCCACGAAAATATCGTGGGCATCGACGCGGCCATTTTTATGCACCCGCTCACCTGGAAGGCGTCGGGCCACGTGGACGGCTTCAGCGATCCCATGATCGATAACAAGGACTCCAAGAAGCGCTACCGCGCCGACCAATTGCTAGAAGGTAAGGCCGAGGAATACGCCGCCACCGGACAAGCCGAAAAAGGACAGATCCTGCTGACGGAAATGGGACGATTATTGTCGGCAGAGGATTTGGAAGGCGTTCGTGAACTCATCATCGCCGAGAACATCAAATGCCTGGTGTCGGGTACCACGAACTGGACCGAGGTGCGGCAGTTTAACCTAATGTTCAGTACGCAGATCGGCTCCGTGGCTGAGGATTCCAGTATGATTTACCTCCGTCCCGAAACGGCGCAGGGGATTTTTGTCAACTTCCTGAATGTCCAGAAAAGCGGACGTATGAAAGTGCCGTTTGGCATTGCGCAGATTGGCAAAGCTTTCCGTAACGAAATTGTGGCGCGACAGTTCATATTCCGAATGCGGGAATTCGAGCAGATGGAGATGCAGTTTTTCGTGCGGCCCGGCACCGAGATGGAGTGGTACGAAAAGTGGAAGGAAACGCGGCTGAAATTCCACCAGGCCATCGGCCTGCCCGCCGATAAACTCAAATACCACGACCACGACAAACTGGCTCACTACGCCAACGCCGCCGTGGACATCGAGTATGAGTTCCCCTTCGGCTTCCGCGAGATCGAGGGCATCCATTCCCGCACCGACTTCGATCTGCGCAACCACCAGGAACTCTCCAAAAAGAAGCAGCAGTACTTCGACGCCGACCTGGCCGAAAACGGCAAGCCTTTCGGTAACTACATTCCCTATGTGGTGGAAACCTCCGTCGGGGCCGACCGCTTGTTTTTGGCCACGTTCTGCAACGCGTTTACCCGCGAAACGGTGGGCGAGGGCGACAAGGAAAAGGAGCGTGTATACCTGAAACTGCACCCGGCTTTGGCCCCCATCAAGGCCGCCGTGCTGCCTTTGGTCAAGAAGGACGGCCTGGCCGAGAAGGCGCAGGGCGTCGCCGATTCGCTGAAATCGTCGTTCCGCACGGTCTATGACGACAACGCCGCCATCGGCAAGCGCTACACCCGGCAGGATTTGATCGGTACTCCCTACTGCATCGCGGTGGACTACCAGACGATGGACGACGACACCGTCACCATCCGCCACCGCGACAGCACCGAGCAGGAGCGGGTACCCATCAGCGAACTGAAAGAGAAGATCGGGCAGGCTGTCGCTATCGAGCGCATTCTGGAAGCCATTTAGCACTTAACAAATAGTATTCGCTGGCAAGTCGGCCTTTGAGGGAGAAAATTCTCCTCCAAAGGCCGACTTTTTATTTCGATAAAAGGACGAAACACGGAATTATTCAAATGAAAATACGAGAATGGCTGCGGAAAGTAGCTAAAATACGAATAGTACATTTTAACTATTTAATTTGGTTATTTTATAGTTGTAAAGAATTTAGTTTCGATAAAATTATAAAGAATAAATAAATTACTTGTATAATTCTTATTATCACAAATTTAATTTGGCAAAGAGAAGAAATTGTATTTGGTTTATGACTTCAAAAGGTCAATAAACCAAACTTTCGTTACCCTCATGAAAAAAGTAGAAGCGATTATTCGCAAAACCAAGTTCACCGACATGCAGGAAGCCCTGCACGGGGCGGGCATCGACTTCATGACCTACTGGGAGGTCAGGGGCGTCGGTAAAGCCGTGGAAGAGCGGTCGTACCGGGGCATCGTGTACGACACCAGTACCATTGAGCGCATCATGGTCATGTTCTATTGCCAGGACCACTTCGTCGAACCCGCCATCAAGGCCATCATGGCCTCCGCCAAAACGGGCGAAATCGGCGACGGCAAAATCTTCATCTCCGACGTAGAACGTGGCATCAAAATCCGCAACGCCGAAGAAGGCGTGGACGCGCTTAACTAATCTATCATTCACTCTCCGGGCAGGCGTTCCTGTCTATCACTAAATAAAATATGGAAGAGCTTTCTACAACCGTAGCCGATTTGTCCATGTCGTTGGACAACGTTTGGGTACTTATCGCTACCTGTCTGGTCATGTTCATGCAGGCGGGCTTTGCCTTGGTCGAAGTGGGTTTTACCCGTGCCAAAAATGCCGCTAATATCTTGATGAAGAACATGATGGATTTCTCCATTGGTTCGTTGGTCTTCTGGATGATCGGCTACAGCATCATGTTCGGCGAGGACATTGGCGGCTTCATGGGGCAGATCGACCTGTTCTACGGCCCCGATGAAATAGACGGACTGCCGCAAATCACCAAACTGATGTTCCAAACCGTGTTTGCCGCCACCGCCGCCACCATCGTGTCGGGCGCAATGGCGGAACGCACTCGCTTCGGGGCCTACCTGATTTACAGCGTCGTTATTACTATTCTTATTTACCCCATCTCCGGTCACTGGATTTGGGGCGGCGGCTGGCTGTCGGAGATGGGCTTCGTCGATTTTGCTGGCTCGACGGTGGTACACTCCGTCGGCGGCTGGGCCGCCCTCATGGGTGCGGCTTTATTGGGGCCACGGCGCGGCAAGTACGTCAACGGCCAGGCTCGGGCAATTCCCGGCCACAACCTGGTATTGGGAGCGCTGGGCGTATTCATTCTCTGGCTGGGCTGGTTCGGCTTCAACCCCGGTTCGCAGTTGGCGGCGTCGGGTAAGGATAATGCCGTTGCCATCGCGCACATTTTCGCCACCACCAACCTGGCTGCGGCCGGAGGAGCGGTAGCCGCCATGATGGTCTCCTGGATGCGCTACAAGCGTCCTTCGCTGAGCGTGACGCTCAACGGTGCTCTGGCCGGGCTAGTCGCCATCACGGCGGGTTGTGCCGCCGTATCGCTGGGTAGCGCGGCGCTAATCGGCCTGATCGCGGGGGTAGTGCTGGTGTTTTCTCTCGAATTTATCGAGCGTACTCTTAAAGTGGACGATCCCGTCGGTGCCATTTCGGTACACGGTGTTTGC
>JBBSKK010000267.1:0-5368 GCA_038256395.1 Cytophagales bacterium
ACCCGAACTGAACACCGAGCAGGAAAGCCCCGAACTGGCCGAAGCCAATGCCAGCAAAAACAGTATTTTCAAATTTCCGCACTTGATTCTGGGTGCGGTGGCTATTTTCCTGCACGTCGGTACCCAGGTGATCGCCATTGACACCATTATCGCCTATGCGGGTTCGATGGGCATCGGGCTGTTAGAAGCCAAGGTCTTTCCGTCTTACACGCTGTTTCTGACTATTTGCGGCTATGTTATTGGGATCATATCGATTCCAAAATTCATCCGGCAAGTCAACGCCCTGCGCATCTGCACGCTGTTGGGCATGGCCTTCACGTTTCTGATCATTTTCGCCAGTGGACAGGTAAATTTTCTGGGTCACGATGCCGATATTTCGATCTGGTTTATCGTATTGCTGGGCCTGGCCAATTCGCTGGTGTGGGCGGGCATTTGGCCGCTGGCGCTGGATGAACTGGGGCGGTTCACGAAGCTGGGTGCTTCGATCCTGATTATGGGGCTTTGTGGCAACGCGTTGATGCCGCTGCTTTATGGCTATCTCGCCGATTTATACAGCTTGCGGGCGGCCTATTGGGTACTAATTCCCTGCTATGCCTACTTGGTGTACTACGCTTTTTACGGGCATTTGGTACGGCGGTGGAGCTTGGGGTAAGTCCGTTTTACCCGCCAATCGCAATCATAGAGCGATTCGTTTCGTACTCGGCCTTGGCCCCTTTTTCGGCAAAGTCGCCGTGGCCGCCGTGGGCGAAGTGCTTGGCCTGGAAATGACTGAGGATTAAGGGCCGCACGTCTTCGCCGCGCCGCAGGGCCGCAAGCAAATCGACTTCTCCCGTATCGAATAGACAATTTTTTAGCTTGCCATCGGCGGTGAGGCGGATGCGGTTGCAACCCGCGCAGAAATGGTTGGTGATGGTGCTGATAATGCCAAAAGTCCCTGCTCCGTCCTGAATTCGAAAGCAGCGAGCTGTGTCGTGAGCTTCGCCGGGTAAGGCGTCAAAGTCAAACTGTCCGCCGATGGTATCCAGCAAAGTCTGGTAAGACACCATGCGCGAGAAATCCCACTGATTACCGTTAAACGGCATGAATTCGATGAACCGCACGTGCAGGTTAGGCTGCGAGCGGGTCAATTCCACGAAGTCGTTGACTTCCTCCACGTTCAGGTCGCGCATGACGACCATATTGAGCTTCACGCTGAAACCTTCGGCCAGCAGCAGGTCAATGTTATCGAGCGTTTTCTTGAAATGGTCGCGTTTAGTAATCGTCTGGAAACGCTCTTCCTGCAAAGTATCCAGGCTGATATTCAGCGAACGAATGCCCGCCGCTTTGAAAGTGTCGAGGTACTTATCCACAAAGACGGCATTAGACGTTAGCGTCAGTTCGACGGGTAGTTGACCCAGCGAAGCGATAATCTCTCCTACATCCTTACGTATTAGCGGCTCACCGCCCGTGAGCCGAATTTTCTGCACCCCCATTTCCACAAAAATCCCCGCCAGCGTCCGAATCTCGTCCGCCGACATAAGCCACGCATTCGGCATAAACTGCATATCCTCGTGCGGCATACAGTAATTACAGCGCAGGTTGCACTTGTCCGTCAGCGAAATACGCAGGTAAGTGTGGGTACGGCCGAATTTATCTGTGATGAGGTGAGACATTTGTACTTAATTGTTGAATCGTGTAGTCGTTGAAACGGTTCGCCGTCGCGGTGTTGAATTGATGTTGAACTGGATGATTGTGTAATCGTACTTGCTCTATGAACAAATAAACAAATAACAATTAAACATCAGTTACACGATTACACAATTCAACAGTTCAACAACCTTTTAGTGCTTTTGCCCCTCCATAACGCCAAACACGTGCAGAACGTGCGGGAAGAGGGCATTCATGGTGTCGGTGACGCCGCCCGTGCTGCCGGGCATGGTGATGACGAGGGTGTTTTCGATCAGTCCGGCGACGGCTCGGGATAGCATGGAGGTTGGGACGCGCCCCTGTCCGTATTGGCGGGCCACCTCGGCGATGCCGGGGATGGGGCGGTCGATGAGTTCGGCGACTGCCTCGGGCGTGACGTCGCGGGGCGAAAGTCCGGTGCCACCCGTGAGCAGAATCAGTCGGTAATCCAGTGCAACCAGGCTCTTTATTTTTTCCTGAATCAGGTTTTTCTCGTCGGGAACAATGCCATAATCGCTCACTTCGATGGCGAAGGATTTTAGTTTTTCGATAATTTTTTTGCCTGACTTGTCTTCACCCAAACCTTTGGCGATACTGTCGGAACACACGATCACGGCGGTTTTCAGGTCGGGCATATTAGCCTTGCGATCGCTCTTGCCGCCTTTTTTCTCCAACAACTTGATGTGATGAATCTCCACGCCCTTGTCGATGGGCTTGAGCATGTCGTACATCGTCAGCGCCACTACCGACGCGCCGTGCATGGCCTCCACTTCCACGCCCGTTTTGTAAATCGTCTTGACGGTCACCTCGATCACGATCGACAAATCCTCGATGCGGTAAGCGATGCCCGTGTACTCGATGGGCAGTGGGTGGCAGTCGGGCAGCAGGTCGGGCGTTTTCTTGACGGCCAGCAGTCCGGCGGCTTTGGCCATCTCAAAGACATCGCCCTTGGGAACGGTGCGTTCCCGGATGGCCGCGATGGTTTCGGGCCTGCTCACTTTTACGGTCGCCTGGGCGGTAGCGATGCGCAGCGTGTTGGTTTTGTGGGTAATGTCAACCATATTGTTACTATATTTGATAAAAATGAAATGTCATGACTACAACCACGACCACGACTGAGCAACTTAGGGAAGCGATTGTCGAGCAACTAAAAACGCAAAAGATTGTCCGCATTCCGGCTTCGGAGGACGATTTCTTTGCCCTGGCGAACGAATTGCCCTTCAAAATTGAATATCACGAAAGCGAGATTGTAACAATGGGACTTACTACGCCTTGGCACGAAGTGCTGATAATGACTCTGGGAAGCATTCTTTACAACTTGTTTGTCAACGAACAAGATTTTTTCGTTCTGGGGAGCAACGCGGGTGTCCAAATTCCAAAATTTGAAGGTGGCTACTATTTGCCGGACATCACGGTGGTCAAGGGAACATTTGAACTAAAAGAAGGCTCCAACTGCATTATCACCAACCCGTATATCGTGGTAGAGGTTTTGTCCAAGTCCACCGCTAAGTACGACCGGGGCGACAAGCTTCCCGAATACAAACATCTGGAAAGCTTGCAGCAAATTATCCTAATTAATCAGGACAAAATGGAGGTCGAAAGCTATACTCGAACCGACAAGCCCAATACCTGGCTCAATCAGAATTTCACCGACGCGGAGGAATCCTTGACGGTTCACCAAGGCTCTGTTTTGCTGAAAGACATTTACCGGAGAATAGAGTTTGCCAAGTAATGTCCGCAAAAACGTGATATTGCACCAGCAGCCTTACTGATTTTCCTTCCAAACAAACTCCCCCTTCTCGCCAATCAATTCCTTCCCGAAAATCGGCACTTTGGCTTTGATTTCTTCTACCAAAAACTCGATTGCTTCAAAGGTCGCGCGGCGGTGGGGGGAAGAGACGAAGACGAACAGGCTAATTTCGCCCGTAGGTACCACGCCCAGGCTGTGGTAAATGTGTAGGCATGTCAGGTCATATTTTTCAAAAGCCGCTTCGCGGATTTGGTGGAACACGCTTTCGGCCATTTCGGGGTAGGCCGAGTAGTCGATTCCCGTTACCATGCCGCCTTCCTTTTCATCGGCCCTGATTTGGCCCAAGAAAATATTATGCGCCCCGATGCTGGTTTTGGATTGATGCTTGGCGATGGAGTCGGCGATGAATTGCGGGGAAATGGGGCCTTCGACGAAGACCTTTTTAGGTTTGTGGTTCATTTTTTAGGCACGGAGTTTCACAAAGTTTGGCACAGCGTTGCTCAGAGTTTCTTATCCTCCCGCGAAGGGCGGCAGCAACGCTATCTCGGCGAGTGGCGGAATGGGAAATGCCTCGTCGGTAATTTCTTGATTGACGGCAATCTGGAATTTGCGGTCGCGCAGGCTCGGGTATTTTTCTATAATATCGTTCTTCAAATCACCAACAGTAAGCGCGTCCAGCGAATGCCAGGTTTCGAGCGGTTGCCCGACGGTTTCGGCAATCATGCCAAAATATAGAATGGATAAAGTCATAGTTTTTCAACAAAAAAAGGGCAATAAATGTACTTCCACCAATTCACCGGGCTGCACGGAATTCTGGGACGAAGGTAAGTAAATTAGCGCATTGGCTACCGCGAACGACCGCAGCACGAAAGATTCCTGACCGTCGAGCGGCGTCACGACTTCGGTCGTGGCGGTGGCTTTCAGGAACTCGTCGCGCTCACCCTGAAACGAAAAAGCGTGGGTGATCGGTAGTTTTATTTTGGGTAAAAAACAGTCACTACGTCCCGACATCAGCCGCAGAGCAGGCAGTACGTACTCGTAATAGCACACCAGCGTGGAAGCCGGATTACCGGGCAGGGCAAAAATAATCGTGTTGTCGTTACGCCCGAAGAACAGCGGCTTGCCGGGTCGCTGGCGGATTTTGTAAAAGACGGTTTCTACGCCAATTTGCTGCAAGGCGGTTCCTACGAAATCATAATCCCCCACCGATACGCCACCCGTGCTGAGAACTACGTCGTTGTTTTCGGTCAAGGCGCGGAGGGCGGCGATGGTCGCCGCTTCGTCATCTTCTACGTAGCGTATATCTATTTCCGTAATTCCCTCGGCCCGCAGCACCGCTGCCAGCATGGAAGAACTGGATTCGTAGATTTGGCCAAAATTCAAAGGCGTCTCATTTCCCGGCTGCACCAATTCATCGCCCGTGACCAGGATGCCGACGCTGGGTTTGCGATAGACCTCCACCATATGAATATTCATCCCTAACAAAAATCCCACCGAACCGGGCGTGAGGTAGGTGTTTTTGGGCATAGCCACATCGCCTTTCTGGATTTGCTGGCCGACGGAACGCACGTTTTGGCCTTCCGACACGGGACACTCCTGAATGGTCGCCTCATCGCCCGTTCGCTCCACTTTTTCCTTCATCACCACCGCCGTGGCCCCATCGGGAACGGGTGCGCCCGTCAGGATATGCACCGCCGTGCCGCGTTGTAGCGTCTGCAATGTGGCGTTGCCCGCCCGCGATTCAGCCACTACGGGCAGCGCAGTACCCGCCTCCGTAACATCATCATGGTGCAAAGCGTAGCCATCCATCGACGACTGCCGAAAAGGCGGCAACGCCAGGGGCGACACGACTTCCCCGACCAAAACCTGACCTACCGCCTCAGAGAGTTTTTTCTGCTCCGGGTAAAGCACCGGAACGGTGGATTGAATAAGTGACTTGGCTTCCTGAACGCT
>JBBSKK010000268.1:0-5355 GCA_038256395.1 Cytophagales bacterium
ACTTTTGTTACCAGTTCGTTGGCATAGACGTAGAACGGCTTGTTTGGGTCTTTGGCCACCTCAAAAAACGCCTCGCCGCTGAGGTAAACTTCCCGACTGGCTCCGGCGGAAAAGTCGGTGGCGTAGCTGGCCCGACTATTGGGTTGCAGCTTGACCATACTTCCGTCGGATAGAATGATCGAGATAGGTTCGGAGTTATCGTTGATCTTTTCAGTGAGCGCCAGCGTGGTGTGTTTCCGGTTGGTTTCGTAGCTCACTTCCTGGTTTTGGAAGCGGTTGGACGGAAGCAGGAAATACCCCAATGCGAACAGTACCGAAGCTGCCGCTGCCCAGGCCGTCCACCGGGGCAGTCGCCGCAGTAGTGAGATTTTCGGTTCTTCGGCAATAGTCTGTTTGATACGCCGGAAAACCGTCTCCTCGTGCGCGGCGGCGGACGTTTCGCCCTCGACCTGTTGCTCGATACTCAGCAGGAAGTTGGTAGCCGCAATGACTTCCGGAGTTTTCTCGGGGTGTTTTTCCAAGAAATCCTGCCAAAAAGCGTCCAGCCCGGCGTTGGGTTGGCGCACCCATTGCCGGAAGCGGGCGTCTTCGATAAAGTCGTGGGTGGCAAAGTCGTCGTACTCCATGCGGGCTTTTCGATGGGGATAGTTTCCCATTTGCCCGGATAGAGTCGGTGGAAGTTCATTTTAACCTTGCTGCGAGTAATTTTTTTTCAAAAAAATTAGAAAACAATTCCTAACATAATGAAAACCAGAAGAATAGAAAACTTGCGAAGCGTACGCAGGGCTTTCTGAACCAGGTTTCGGCTTGTCTGCTCCTTGATGTCGAGCAGCGTGGCGATTTCGGCGTATTCCAGGTCGTGGTAAAAGCGCAGGACTAGCGCCTCGCGCTGACGGGGCGGCAGCTGTTCGAGCCAGGCGTTCAGTTTTTCGGTTTGCAGCGTCCCCGCTTCCCGCGCCAAAAAGAAAGCCTCCGCCGAAGGCTGAACGGGCAGCATGGCTTCGGGGAATTTTTCCCAGCTATCGGTGATGAATTCCGGGTTATGGTGCACTGTGCGATAAATTTTCCGGCGCAGTGAAATCATCAGATAAAACTTCACCGACCGCGCCGGGCCGAGTGAGCGGCGGTTGCGCCACAAATCCACGAACAAATCCTGGATAGCGTCGTTCACGGCTTCTTCGTCGCGCAGGAACTGTCGGCCGTAGTGGAACAAGTCCCGAAAATACTGGCGGTACAAGCGTTCGAAGGCTTCCTCGTCGCCCGTCCTTACGGCTTGCCAGAGTTGTTCGTCGTTGCTATTTTCCCTTTCTTTTATCAAGATTATTTTGCAATAATTTTTATTGCAAAAAGAAAACGCCCGCTCTCAACTACTGAATACAGGCGGCGGAAAAGTAAGCACACTTATAAACTACCTCTGATAATCAGGCCAAAATCGGCTTCACTACTTTCCCCGCCACGTCAGTCAGCCGGTAACGCCGCCCCTGAAATTTGAAAGTAAGCTGCTCATGGTCGATGCCCAGCAGGTGCATGATCGTGGCTTGCAAATCGTGGATGTGTACCGGGTCGCGGGTAATGTTGTAGCCGAATTCGTCGGTCTCACCCAGCGTGTAGCCACGCTTGATGCCGCCGCCCGTCATATAAATCGTGAAGCAGCGCGGGTGGTGGTCGCGGCCGTAGTTGGTCTTGGTCAGCTTGCCCTGCGAGTAGTTGGTGCGGCCAAACTCCCCGCCCCACACCACCAGCGTGTCGTCCAGCAAGCCCCGCTGTTTAAGATCCACAATTAGCGCCGATGATGCCTGATCGACCGACTTAGCCATCGTCTTGATGTCGCGCGGCAGTCCGCCATGTTGATCCCAGCCCTGGTGGTAGAGTTGAATGAAGCGCACGTCCTTTTCGGCCAGTTTGCGGGCCAGCAGACAGTTGGCCGCGAAAGTACCCGGCTGGCGGCTTTCCTCGCCGTACATTTCGAAGATGTAGTCGGGTTCTTTGGAAATATCCAGCGTTTCGGGTACCGAAGTCTGCATCCGGTAGGCCATTTCGTACTGCTGCATTCGGCTGTTTATTTCAGGGTCTAGTACCTGCTTGTACTGATCCTCGCTCAGCTTCGTAAGGGCATTCAACATATTCCGGCGGGACGACTTGTCGATTCCCTCGGGATTATTGAGGTAAAAAACCGGGTCTTGCCCGGAGCGAAATACCACACCCTGATGCACCGAAGACAGGAAGCCGTTGCTCCAAAGCTTAGCGTAAAGCGGCTGGTCGCCGCTACGGCCCTTGGACAACAGTACCACGAAGCTCGGCAGGTTCTTATTCTCCGACCCCAACCCGTAGCTCGCCCAAGAACCCATCGAAGGCCTTCCGCCGATCTGGTTGCCCGTTTGCAGAAAAGTAATGGCCGGATCGTGGTTGATGTGTTCGGTGTGCATCGATTTGATGAAACACAGTTCGTCCACGATTTTGCGGTGATAGGGCAGCAACTCGCTCAGCCACGCCTGACTTCGGCCATGTTTGGCAAATTTATAAATCGAAGCCGCCAGCGGAAACGACGCCTGCCCGGCACTCATGCCCGTTAGGCGTTGCCCCTTGCGCACGGACTCGGGCAGGTCTTCGCCCCACATTTCTTCAAGCTTAGGCTTGTAGTCGAACAACTCCAACTGCGAAGGCGCGCCGCTTTGGTGCAGGTAGATGACGCGCTTTACTTTTGGGGGGAAGTGCGGGCCTGCCAAAATCTGCGGGTTAGCCGCCTGGGCGTTGGTTGGAAGCAGCGACGATAATGCCGCTGCGCCCAAGCCTAATCCCGCCGATTGCAGGAAGTTGCGGCGGCTGAATTGATCGTGGATTTTGTCTTGGAGTTCAGAAGTCATGACTTGTCGTTTGAATCGTTAACTACCTTTTCACTATCGCCTCATCGTAATTCAGCACCGTATTCGCAACCACCGTCAAAGCCGACACTTCCTTAGCATCCAGCGACTTATCTAGCCGCTGATACTCGCCAGCTCTCAACACGGATGCTGCCCGTTCGGGGAAATTTTCAAAACCTCGATACTCAGTGGCATATAGCTCTTTCAAAATCTTCATCTCGTTCATCCTCGGATTCCGTGACAAAGCCGACTGGAAAAAGTACCGAATCCGCTCATCCAGCGTCGGTTTCGCTTGCATGCTGCGCTCGGCCAGTACCCGGGCGGCCTCCACGAACTGCGGGTCGTTGAGCGTGACGAGGGCTTGCAGCGGCGTGGCGGTTTTCTGGCGGCGGACGGTACACAGGCTGCGGTCGGGCGAGTCGAAGTTGAGCATCATCGGCGGCGGACTGCTGCGCTTCCAGATGGTGTACATGCTGCGGCGGTAAAGGCTATCGCCGTGCTGTTGCTCATAGTGGGTCGCCCGGCGGGTGGCGAGGGCTTCCCAAATTCCCTCGGGTTGGTAAGGGTACACGCTTGGTCCACCGATTTCCCGCACCAGCAAACCACTTGCCGCCAGCGCATTGTCGCGCACCTGCTCGGCGCTGAGGCGGTAGCTGCTGCCCCGCGCCAGCCAGCGGTTTTCGGGGTCGGCCTCGATCTGCTCTTTGGTAGCCCGCGACGACTGCTGGTAGGTGGCCGACATCACCATGCGTTTGATAAAAGCCTTGGTATTCCAGCCGCTTTCGCGGTAGCTGACGGCCAGCCAGTCCAGCAGGTCGGGGTGAGAGGGGAGTTCGCCCTGATTGCCGAAATCTTCCTGCGTCTTGACTAACCCCACGCCGAAATACTGCTGCCACAGGCGGTTGGCCATCACGCGGGCAAAGAGCGGGTTTTCCTCGGCCAGTAGCCAGCGGGCCAGGCCCAGGCGGTTGCGGGGGGAGCCGTCGGGCAGTTTGCCCAGCCGCAGCGGTGTTTCGGGCCGTACTTCCTCGCCGGGGGCATCGTACACGCCGCGTTCCAGGATGTACGACTTCCGCGGGATACTTCGCTCCCGCGACACCATCAGGTCGATTTCGTCGGTGACGATTTCGGTTTCTTCGCCGATGAGTCGTTGGCGATGGGCGGCTATTTTCCTGGTCGAAGAATCGATGTTAGTAACGTAGTAGGCAAAAAGCGCGTCTGCCTGAGTTTTTGTTTGCTTGGAAGATGGGTTTTGCAAAGCTGTTTTGACAAAATCCTGCTCGTGTACCAGTCCTTCCACTTCCAGCGGTGTGAGATTGCGGTTGAAAATTTTCAGTTCATCCACCACATAATCTTTATAAGCAAAGACGTGCATCCGCCCCAGGGCAAAGTTCTGCGGGCCGCCGGAACCCTGGTACTTATGGTCTTTGGCCCAAATGATACTGCCCGTCAGGCGATCAGTCACCACGCGTCCAGCGGCGATTTGTCCGTTGATATACACTTTCATTCCGGCGGCGTGGCTTGTGCCGTCGTAGGTCATCGTGAGGTGCGTCCAGCGGTTGGGTTTCATGACGAAATTTGTCTCGAAGTCGATGGCGTTGTCGGGCCAAACGCTGTTGATACGGAACGCCAGCCGCCCGTCGGGTAGCCGCTCGCACTCGTAGCCCCGGAAACCGCCCGACGCGCTGGGCATTCGACTGAAAATACGCCCTTTGAAAGCCGGATCGGTCACGCCCGTCCACAGACTGACCGTAAACGGCTGGTGCCGCTCGAACACGCCTGTTCTGGCTGCATCGAAGCCTTTTTTGTTCCACCAGCCTTTGATTTCCCGCACGTTGACGTAGCTTTCTCCTTTCATCAACAACCCCAGTCCGCGCGGACTTTTGATCCGAACAGGCAGCAGGTCGAGGTCGCCATTGGTTTCCATTGGCAGCGTGTCTTTGGCGCGGTTTTGAAAGATAGGCCGCATTTTGGGTTCGTCGCCGTCCGTCTTCTTATATTCCACCAAATCGAACGGCACGTCCACGAGCAGACCCGTTTCGGCGGGGATCAGCTTCGCTTCAACTCCCTGCCCGCGCCATGCCGAGAACCGCTGCCGCAGGGCCACCGAATCGCGATCCGTTTGGTTTTCGAGCGCTACCAGGCGATGACGGATGTACTTTAACTTCGCCGCCGCCTCCGGCTTGGGTAGCGTGATGACGGGCGAGGCCTCCGCTAAGTGCGGTGCCTGGCCGTGGTCGTTGATGTTGTTAAAAAAGGCGAAAAGCGAGTAGTAATCCTTTTGGCTGATGGGATCATATTTGTGGTCGTGACAGCGAGAACATTCCATCGTCAAGCCCAGAAACGCTTTGCCAAAAGTATTGGCGCGGTCGGCGACGTATTCGACCACATACTCGTCTGGCACGATGCCGTCTTCCTCACTCTGCGCGTGTTGACGATTGAAGGCCGAGGCGATCATCATGTTTTGCGTGGGCTTGGGCAGCAAATCGCCCGC
>JBBSKK010000269.1:0-5342 GCA_038256395.1 Cytophagales bacterium
GGTCCGCCCGCAACAAATTGAATTGGTCGTTTTGAAAGCATTCCCGAAAGCCGACACAAATCGCCCCTTCCAAGTGAATCCGGCGAACTTCGACCGAGTGGTCGTCGTGATTGGTGAAAATCACGAATCCATCCATTTTTTTATCGCTGTTCAAAGCCCAGTCGTATAGAAGCCTGACGTGTTCATCTCCCATGGAAACAAGCCTAACTTTGGCCTTCATCATGATTCGTTTGGGCGCATCCGTCGGAAAGCCGCGCTGGTCTGCGTTCCGATTCAGGCCATATTCCAATGTCAGTAGCTGGAATGTGAAATCCTCGAAATACAGTTCGGCACTTGTGGCCCTGGAAAGGTCAGCTTCGTCAGCCATGGTTCAAAAGTTTGCGAGGGTAATGTCTTCCAGCGTCATTTGGCCAAAAGTGACCGTCAGACAGAGGATCATATTATACAGGGTTCCCGACCGGGCGCTGTTGAATTCATCACTCATCGACTCGAACTTCTCTATGTAGCTGATACAGTACCCTCGCTCGAATTCCAGCGTTTTGAAAGGCAGGTCAGGAGAATCATGGTACTGCTTCAACTTAAAGTCCAGCGGCCGATTAGCCGCCAAAGCCCATTCCAGCAGCATCAAATCATCCTTGGGCGGAAGGTGCAGTTCCAAATACAGGTACGGACACTGCACGCGGGTATTGGTTTGCCCATTGTCGTCCACGCCCTGATGCGCCTCCAACTGCGTGTAAAACGCCTCGTAGGTATTGCCTTCTATTTCCAGGTGCGCGATGAAGGGCATCGTTTTTGGGTTTGGTTTATGAGTACCTAAGTGCCTGAGTGCCTGAGTGCCTAAGTGCCTAAGTGCCTAAGAGGATGAGAACTGCCTTCTAAGGGTGTCTTTTTGCTCGGCTGCACACATTAGTACTTAGGTACTCAGGCACTCAGGCACTCCCTTCTACTGCTGCGCATACTCCGCTGCCCACTCCGTCGCGTCCATGTCCTCGCCGCGTTGTCCGGTGAGGCCGATCATGAAGTTCTTGGCCGGGAAGTAGGGGATCATATGGATGTCGAGGTAAATCTTGTCCTTTTGCTTGGGGTCTTGCTCGAAGCGCATGACGCTGAATTTTTCGATGAGCTTGCCCGGCCCCGTGACGCTGTCGAGGAACTTGATGATCTGCTTTTTCAGGTCGTTCCTGGTGTTGTAGTCGAAGTTCTCGAAGGCGCGGCGGTTCAGGAAGTCGATGAGGACTTTGGTGATGTAGTCGAACACCCGCACCACGGAATAAGTCTGCAGGCCCGCGTTGTCGCCGTTGAAGAGCGTCTTGGCCGAAAAAGCCATCACCTTGCCGTACTCGTTGACCATCGGAATCAGGCCCATCTTTTCCAGATCGGCGATTTCCGACTTTTTCAGCGGGAAGCGCACCCCATCCACTTCGTTGAGGGTACCGTGCTTCTTGCCCGCCGCCACCTGCGACATCAGGGTTTTATAAACATTCCCGGCCAAGGCCGACGAAGGCGGCAGGTACAGGTCGTCCTCCTCGTCCAGATTGTCATGTTTGGCGCGGCCCACGAGCCAGTTGCAGGCCATCATCACGTTCGACAGGTGGGCGTCGCCGCCCGTCAGGTTGGCCATTTCAAAGAGTTCCATCACGTCCTCGGGAGCGTCCAGGTGCTCGAAGTCGGTCACGAGCATGGTCTTGTTTTTGTGGGCCATTTTTGCCCACTTATCCACGACTTTGCTGGAACCCAAATAGCCGGGTACGCCCAGAATCGAGTAGTTCTCACGCAGATCGAGACGGTCGAACTTGGCGGCTAACTCCTCGCCCACGGCGTCGATGAAGGTCGTCACGTCCAGGTCTTTGAGCTGGTCGGGATCGGCGTTCATGAAGGTGACGTTCTTGACTTTTTCCTGTTCGGTGTTCTTGAAAAACATCGCCACGGCGCGGTACGATTGTTCCAGCGTCCGCAGTTCTTCCACGGTTTTGCCCAGGTTTTTTTTCAAAAGCCCGGCGGCTTCGGCGACTTCGGCTTCACCCTTTTCGATCATCTCGGATACCGTTTCGGAGCCGCCGAGGAGTTCGATCCAGAGTTGCAGGCGTTTTTTGAGTTGCTTGCGGTCGCTCTTTTTATCGGCCTCGGTCAGGAAAATCCGCTTGCGGGCTTTTTTCTCGGGGTTGACGTTGCCCACGCCCTCGACGATGGTTTCGAGTAGGTCGAAACTGCCGTATTTGGCTAATAGCGGCAGCCCCTTTTCCAGCGGCATCGCCTCTATTTCGCGGAAAGCTTCTTTCTCCGTGCCTTGTTGTATTTCTTCCTTTGCCATGATGTTTTTTGAGTGATGAATGATGAGTGATAAATGATGAATTTGCCGTAAGCCTTATTTATCCGCCGCTTCGATTTCGTCGGCGAGTGCTTGCAGTACCCCCAGCAGTGCTTCTTTGGCTTCGGGTTTTTCCAGGGCGGCTTTTAGGATTTTGTTGGATTTCAGGTGGCGGATGATTTGCTGGAAATCCGTGGCGCGGGCGTTTAGGTTCTGCAAAAATTCGCTTTGGGCGATGATGCCTCGCTGACTGAAATCGCCGACGTTCCTGAATTTCAGCGTTTCGTTGATGAAGCCACCGTCGGCGTCCTGAAACTCCGCGTCTGCCTCGGGCTGGTAGTGGGCGAAGACCTCCTCCGTCGTTTTTAGATCATAGATCGTCTCGGGCCGCACGGGCGGGTCGTTGGTGAGCTTGGTCACGAAGAGCGTCCTATTCTGGGGGATGTCGGCAATGCCTTCGCTCGCCTGATTCAAATCCCGCTCGTTTCCTCCTATTCCGTAGTTGAACATAGTATTTTTGTTTAATTGTTGAACTGTGTAATCTTTTAATTGCTGTTTAAGTGTGGATTTGTTGATTTGGGGGCGTGTCAGCCTACTTTGTGCCTTCCTCTCCTCCCTCCTCCTTTCCTCCCTTTCTCCTTCTAACCCCCAATCAAAACCGTCGGACACCCCAGCGTAATGGTGCCGCCGTGGACTGTCGTGTCGCCCAGGCGGGCGGCGGGTTTGCCGCCGATGAGGACGGTCATGGAACCCAGCGCGATGCTGTCGGGCGGGCCGACGCAGGTACACATATCCCCGACGGTCGCGGCGGGTACTCCGCCGATGAGTACCGTCGGTACCCCCGGCCCGATGACCGGACCACCTACGTGCGGCACCGGCGGCGTACCGGGCGTCACCATTGGGCAAACGTGCATATCTCCTATTCGGGCAGCATTCATTTGTGTAATCGTGTAATCGTTGAATTGATGTGTATTTGTTAATGTGTTGATTTGAGTGCGTTAGCCTACTTTGCTCGGCATGGGCCGTCCCACTTTGTGCCTTTGCCACTTTGCCCCTTTGTGCCTATTTTCTAGCTTTCTTGAAATTCGACAGTGACGTCAGTCCGATGCCGATGCCTACGGCGGCGGCCCCCGCTGAGACGTAAATGCCCGGCGCGGCGTAGGAGGTGATGCCTTCGGCGTTGGCGATGCGTTTTTTGTAGTCGGCGTGGTCGTTGTTGAGCATCAGGAAGGTGGCAGTGCCGAAGGCCAGTGCGGCAACGCCCACGCCTACTTTGATGAGGCCCGTCATTTTTTGCTTTTGGGCCGAGGCTGAACTCACCTCTTTGCCCAGCTTTTTAACGGAGGCGGGCGTTTCCTTTTTTGGCTCAGCTTTCATATCTGTCGGCTTCTCGGCGTTGGCCGAGGTGCTGACGGGCAGGGCGGCGATGTTGTCCTGCATTGCGGTCGGGGTTTGGAAAGCCAGGCGGGTGATATAGACGATCCACTCGTCGTCCACGCTGGCGGCGATGAACTCCGCCACGCGCTGCGTGGGCTGGTAGGGCGCGGTGATGCTTTTGTGTTTACCCTTGAAGTGCGAGGTGAAAAACACTTTCACGTAGGGGTACTTCTCCCCGGCCTTCACGTCGCCCACCACGATGTTGGAAAACTCGATGGTGTTGGTGGTGCTTTTCTGGTAAAACAAATCCAGATTGCTCAGATAGCGGTCGATGATCACGTCCGACCCGGCGGCGGGGGCCGTGTGGGTGGGGTCGATGTCATCCTCCACGATTACGCCGTCGTTGAAAAAAAGCTGGTCATTGCTGGGCATATAGCTGTTCAGCACGACGTATTTACGGTCGTAGGTGGTCAAATCCTCGTTCGCAATGGCATTCAGCAAATCGCTCAACGCCTTGACCTTCTCCCGCGCCAACGCCCGAATCTGGTCGGTCGCCCGGCGGTTCAGTTCCTTGGTCGGCTCCGTTTTCTTCTGGGCCCAGGTGGGTACTCCATTCCAAGAAATCAGTAACAGACTGAATAATATGATGGTATGCCGTTTCATAGGGATTTGATCTAAATTTTTCACTCTCCACTCTCCACTCTCAATTCTCAACTAATATTATCTGAATGCTCGCCCGCCGATTGGCCTGTTTGTTCGCTTCCGTATCGTTAGGGGCAATGGGATATTTGCTCCCCACGCCCGTCCAGTGAATCCGCTCCGAAGGAATGCCCTCCCGGTGCAGGAAATTGGCCGTCACTTTGGCCCGAAATTCCGAAAGCGTCTGATTCAGACGAGGGTCGCCGACGTTATCGGTATGGCCCACGATCCGCACCAGCGAACCGGGGTTCTGCCGTAGCCATTCGGCCAGACGTTGCAATTTCCATTGCTCCACGGATTGGAGCTTGTAATCGCTCCGGGCAAAGTGAAGCAGCTTAAAGTTTTCGATGGAGGCGGTGTCGATAGCAGTTGATTCGTTGATTTGTGACGGGGCCGCCCCTGCGGTTGTTGATTTGTTTATAGGAGGTGTGACTTTTGACGCTACGGTTTCTTTTTCTGCATATTCCTTTTTACCCTCCGGGATTTCCACGTAGCGCAGGTTGAGTCCGGCGGTGAGGGCGGCGGGGTACTCCTCATGCAGGAGTTGGCCCGCCTCGCTGAGCAACTCCACCCGGTAGCGCTGCGGCGGGGTGATGTTGGCTGAGAAATATTTTGAACCATTTTTTTCCATGATAAAAGTTTGGTTAGCGGCATCGGCCAGGCGGCTCTGCACGGTCTCACGGGTTTTGCCCAGCGTCAGCGACAGGATCGAAACCTGCGGTTGCAGCCGGATTTCGTACAGGCGTTTGGTGTCGTTCAATTGGTCCATAATCAGGTTTCCGTTGTAGGGCTGGTAGCCCGTGGCCCGCACTTCGAGGGCGATGATGTCTTTGTCCGAAAAAACCACTTCCCAGGTCGGGTGGGCGGGGTCGAGGTTCTGGCAGGCTTTCTTTTGGGTTTTGGTAAAAAACAAACACACCTCCGCCGAAACGGCCTTATCGGTAGTCACGTCGGACAC
>JBBSKK010000270.1:0-5327 GCA_038256395.1 Cytophagales bacterium
CCGTTGGTGGTTTCCTGCCGCACCTGGAAGAGGAAGTAGTAGCTTTCCAACGTAATGCTGTACAGCTCGACGCCCACCGTGTCGCCCGCCGAGAAGAGTTGGTTGATGTTGATGGATTGGCGCAGTGGCTGAATGAAAACCAGGCCATCGGAAGGCGAGCCGGGGCTGAACGAGGCGTCAAAGGCCAGCGAAATATTGCCGGGATCGGTGCCGTAGGGCTTGCCGCCTTTCAAAGCTTTAATCCAGTAGGTATCACCAACTCCCACGAAATCGCGGGCGTAGAACTGGGCGAGGTAGCCATCTTTCGGTCCTTCGGGTGGGTTGATCGGAAAGCTTTCCTCCTCGTAAGCCAATGAGTCGATCTTCGGTACCCGCTTGATTTCGTTAGTGGCGGTGTATTCCTCACCACTGTATTTGATTTGTAAAGCGTATTTTCCTCCTATGCGGCCCAAAGCCAGGGTATCCGATTTGGGCGTCCATTTGTAAATGCCCTTGCCGGTTTCGTCCATGAATTTATAGACTGCGCCTTGGTCGTCCGTAATCGTTACTTCAGCGCCCAGCGCGGGCTTAGCGGGGCCATTATCGAAGTAAGCCGCCGAAAGCGATAGCTTTATCGTTTGCGGGCCGGGTTTGTTGGTAATCCAACCGTCCACTACGAGTTCGGCGGGGCCGGTTTCGGTTTTGATGTCAATGGCGTCCTCGCAGCCTGTCAGGAAACAAGCCGCAGCAAATAAGCTCAGAAATAAATAGATGGCACTTTTTTTCATTGTTGTTTTTGTTCTTTTATCCTTTCTTCCCTCCTCCCTTCCTCCTCTCACCTAAAATTTGAAATTGTATGTGACAGCCGGAATCACCGACCCGATCACCGAGAACCGGATGGCCTCCGTCGTTAGCGGGTTGTCTTCGTTTTGCTGGACATAGACCGAATACGGATTCCGGCGGTTATAGGCATTATAAACCGAGAACACCCACTCGCCCTGACCGATGCCAAACAGCTTCTTCTTCGATTTCAAAGTCGCCGCCAGATCAAGGCGATTGTAGGTCGGGATGCGATTATTATTACGGGCGTTGTAGACGTTGTGCGGTAAGGCCCAGCCGTTATACTCAAAGCGATTAGTCGGGAACGTAGCAGGCGTGCCGGACGCAAACGTAAAGGTGGACGACAGCGTTAGCCGCTCTTTCAGATTATAAATCCCGACCGCCGTGAAATTGTGCGGTTTGTCGAAACGGGCCGGAAACCAGTCGTCGTTGTTGACGCCGTCGATGAGCCGCTCGGTGCGGGCCAGCGTGTAGCTGAGCCAACCCGTGAGGCGACCTTTGTTTTTTCGCAGGAAAAACTCGGCCCCGTAGGCGCGGCCTTTGCCGAAGAGCAGGTCGCCCTCCACGTAGCGGTTGAGCAGCAGGTCGGAGTTTCGGACATAGTCGATCTGATTTTTCAAATCCTTGTAATAAACCTCCACCGAGGCTTCGTAAGTGTTGTCGCGGAAATTCTGGAACCAGCCCAAGGCCACTTGGTCGGCAATTTCGGGCTTGATGATGTTCGTGCTGAGCGTCCAGACATCGAGCGGCGAGGTGGCCGCCGTGTTAGAGAGCAGGTGCAGATACTGCGCCGTTCGGTTGTAGCTGGCCTTGATCGAAGTCGTAGCGTTCAATCCAATATTCATGGAGAAACGGGGCTCCCAGTTGCCGTACTGCCTGATGACGTCGCCTTTGGGGACGGCCGTGCCCGGCAATTCAGGGAACTTGCGCTCGCCTTCCTGGAATTCCTGGTACTTATAGATTTGCCCCGGCCCGAGGTTGCGGTAAAAAGAATACCGCAAGCCGTATTGCAGCGAAAAGCGTTCCGATATTTTCTGCTCGTTGGCGATGTACAGCGCCGACTCGTCGCCGAAACGGGAATCGAGGCTGATGTTGCGGCTCTCGCCGCTGGAAACGGCCACGGCATTACCGGGGCGACTGTCGTAGTTGATGTACTGTCCGCCGAAGCTGATTTGGTTGTTGGGAGTGAGGTAATAGGTGAAGTCGGGCTTCACGCTGGTGCTGATAATTTTGGAGTTCCACTCGAAGCGGTCGTTGGGAGTCTGGTTGTTGGGGTCCGAATTAATGGCGTAATCGTAGTTGCTGTAATAAGTCGTAAGGTTCAGGAAGAGTTTGTTGGAAAAAATGTGGTTCCAGCGCGCCGTGGCGGTGCCATTGCCCCAACCGAACCCAAACACACTAGCCCCAAACACATCGCGCCCGAAATAGCCAGAGGCGTACACGGTGTTCTTGTCGTTGATGCGGTAGTTGACCTTGGCCGTGAGGTCGTAGAAATTGAAGCGGGTTTGCTTCAAATCGCCTTTCAGGAAGGGTTTTGCCAAAACATCTATATACGACCGCCGGGCCGCCAAAATGAATGAACCGCGTCCCGCCGCGAAGGGTTGCTCGTAGGTCAGCCGCGAGAAAATGGTACCGATCCCGCCGTTGACTTCGCGTTTTTTGGTATTACCTTCCTTCATCCTGACGTCCAGAATGGACGAAATGCGCCCGCCGTACTGCGCCGGAATGCCGCCCTTGATGAGCTTTACGTCCTTGACCGCGTCGGGGTTGAAGACCGAGAAGAAGCCGAACAAATGGGAGGAGTTATAAACGGGTGCCTCATCGAGCAAGATCAGATTCTGCGACACGTCGCCGCCCCGCACGTTAAAACCCGAGGCACCTTCACCGACCGTCGTCACGCCAGGTAGGAGCTGGATGCTGCGGATAATGTCCACCTCGCCCAGTAAAGCCGGAATCTGGCGAATCGTCTTGATATCTATCTTATTGACGGACATTTCCAGGCTGCGGACGTTTTCGTCTTCTTTTTTGGTGGAAATTACCACTTCTTCCAATTGCTTGCTTTCGGTGGACATTTCCACATTCAGCCGCTGGTCAGAGCTAAGTTTAACGCGTTCGGTTAGCTTCTGGTAGCCGATGTAGGTGAATACCAGCGAGTACTCACCCTCCGGCAAAGTGATGGAGTAAAAACCGTAGGGGTTCGTCACCACGCCCGTACTGGCTTCCCGCACATAGACCGAGACACCGATCAGCCCTTCGCCGTTGGCAATGTCTTTCACGTAGCCGCTGACAGTGTATTTCTCCTGCGCCTGGGCGTTTAGCGTACCTATAAGTAGCAGTATTCCTAAGCCCGCAATCCGTATTATATTTTTCATCAGTAATTGATTTCCCTTACATGCAAAAGACAACTCCTAAGGCCTCGACCCTCATTGGCTTTACTTCCAATATTCAAACTTAGGCAGGTCGGTTAAAGTTTGTTTTGAAAAAATGACTGAACCGTACAAACGAACGATGAACGGGGCAATGGGCGTCCTGAACTAAATCAGCCAAGCAGGGAATAAGCACAGAAAGCCTCTCCGATGACCGGAGAGGCTTCCCTAAAATGTCTTCGTACGAAGTGCTACAAGCTCAGCGTACCCTTTTCTTTGGCTTTTCTCAGCGTAGCTTCCAGACCATTCTTGTTGATGGTACGAATTACCGAAGTAGCTACTTTGAGCGTAATCCACTCGCCCGTGGAAGGCACGTAAAAGCGCTTCTTTCGCAGGTTAGGGATGAACTTGCGCTTGGTTTTATTGTTGGCGTGCGATACGTTGTTACCCACGCGGGTTCTTTTTCCGGAAACTTGACAAACTCGGGCCATGATCTTTCAGTTTTGCAAATGAGGGTGCAAAGATAAGTTTATGAGTTCAAAGTTCAAAGTTTAGTTCGTTCTTAGTTCTTAGTTTAACGGCCTTAATTAAATAAAGTACTAAAAATCATAATGATAAATTCCGTTTTTTCTATAAAAATTTTATTTCAGATCATTTGGCTTGCAAGAGCTGTACGGGCAATGCTTGCAGCCGCTCTGGCAGCAATAGCCCCTTTTTTTGTGGTAAAGGGCGGTGAAAACCATGAAGCCTTCTTTATTCATGTAGAAATCTTCTTCGGTCAGGCCATTACTGATCTTACTTTTGGGAGGGGACTTGACGCGGTAGCTCAATTTGTGGAAGGTTTTGCTAACTTTACGACAAAACCCGCTTTTCATCTGTTTTGTTGCGCTTATTCCTCCGCTGGATGCAATAAATTGCGTCTCTACTAACGCTTTCTCTGGCGTCAGCCACTCATAGACCCATAGACTTTAGACTCATAAACTCCCTATGCATTACATAGATACTACCCACTCCGAAGCCACCGAACGCGCCATGCAATTGGAATGGCAGTACGGCGCTCATAATTACAAACCCATGCCCGTGGTGCTGGAACGCGGCGAAGGCGTTCACGTCTGGGATGTGGAAGGCAACCAGTACCTCGATTTTTTGTCGGCTTATAGTGCGGTGAGTCAGGGACATTGCCACCCGCGTATTGTTAACGCCATGATCGTGCAGGCGCAGAAACTGACGCTTACTTCCCGCGCTTTTCACAGCGATATTCTGGGCGAATGCGAAAAATTTATGGCGGAGTACTTTGGTTTTGATAAAGTGCTGATGATGAATTCTGGCGTGGAAGGTGGCGAAACTGCGCTCAAACTCACCCGCAAATGGGCTTACAAAGTAAAAGGAGTCCCGGCAAACCAGGCCGTGACGGTGTACGCTACGGGCAATTTCTGGGGCCGCACGCTTGCCGCCATTTCTTCCTCGACCGATACCTCTAGCACCAAAGACTACGGGCCGTTTTTGCCCGGTGCGGTGCTGGTGCCCTACGACGATTTGAACGCGTTGGAAGATGTTTTTAAGAAAAGCCCCAACGTGGCGGGTTTCATGGTGGAGCCCATTCAGGGCGAAGCGGGCGTGGTCGTGCCGCAGGAAGGCTACCTTAAAGGTGTCCGCGACCTTTGCACGAAATATAATGTACTTTTCATCGCCGATGAGGTGCAGACGGGCATCGGCCGCACGGGCAAGCGGCTGGCCTGCGATTGGGAAGGCGTGAAGCCAGATATTTTGGTATTGGGAAAAGCCCTCTCGGGCGGCACCATGCCCGTGTCCGCCGCCCTGGCCGACGACGAGGTGATGCTCACCATCCGCCCCGGCGAACACGGCTCCACCTACGGCGGCAATCCGCTGGCCTGCGCCGTGACGATGGAAGCCCTGCGGGTAGTCGAAGACGAAAATCTCGCCGACAACGCCGAACGCATGGGTCAAATTTTCAGAAAAAAAATGGATGCCCTGCGTCAGAAAACGGATTTGATCAGACTGGTCAGGGGAAAAGGCCTTCTCAATGCCATAGTCATCGACGACACCGAAGACAGCGACACGGCCTACAACCTATGCCTAAGCATGATGCACAAAGGTCTGCTCTGCAAACCCACCCATGGC
>JBBSKK010000271.1:0-5324 GCA_038256395.1 Cytophagales bacterium
CAGAAGGTGATTTTATTCAAATAAAAGACATTGCGACGGCCCCGGCTCTGCACGTCCCCGGCGGGATTCACGATTCGCTGTACACCCCAGGCGAGGTAGTGATTGTCGTACCAGAAATCCACATCGTCGGTCGAGGTCTTGCGGACTTTGTCGCCTTCCAGTCCCGTGGGAAGTGCCACCTTTTTGCCGCTGTCCACGACTTGCTTGCCTTTGATGATTTTGCTGGTGATCGCACCGTCCTTGCTGTAAACCAGTTGGGTGCGTCCCTCGTCCGACACCTGCACGTTGATTTTTTCCTTCAATTCCATGCTTTTCACGTTGTCGAAATTGATGCTGTTGTCCCATAATAACCGGCCATCCTTGTCGAAGTCGGCCACGATGGCGTGGGTATACACGAAGCCGTCGAAAATCTGGTTATTGTAGCCGCTGCGCGACCCGTAGTAGGGGTTCCACAGATACGGATTATACAGCCCCCGACCGAACGGCGAGCCGTACATATACGGATTACCCATAAATGAGTTCATCCCCATGATGTTGTTATTGTTGCTGCGGTATTCGGGATAAAAAACCTCCGAAACCATCACGTACTGGTCGCCTTTGGGGATAATATCGTGGACCAAAAGGCGATAATTTAGCTTTAAATCGCTGCCCGAATCTTTCTTTTTCTGGATGCGCCGTTCTATTTTTTCCTGCTGCCGTTCGTTCATGAACGAAAAGAAATTGGCGAAGTCCGTGAAGCTGTGGTAGCGGGTGTATTGCACCTCATCGTTCAGGATTTTGCTGATAAACATCCCCTGCGAGGCCGAGCTGTTGGAATTCTGCATATTGCGGTAGCCGTAGGTGCCAATCATGAGCTTGACCGAATCGTTCAGGATTTGCAACTTGCCATTCAGAAAAGAATAGTCGTCCTCCGGCTCCACCATCACCTGCGAGTACATCTGCCCGGAGGCGTCGTAGGTGTGGGCGACGATTCGAATTTCTTTACGATTCTTGACCGCAAAACTCACGTTGACCAACTGGTGCAGCGTATCGATCTCGATCGACTGAATGGCGTTTGAGCCGCGAATGGCCGAGGGCAGAATTTTGGTCTGCTGCGTTTGTAGATTCGTGTAAATCAGCACAGGTTCGTTGCGCACTGTCCCGGCCATGAAAAGGGCGTAGCCCAGCGACTTGAAGTCGGTAATCTCGAAACGGTCCAGGGTATTGATGGTGAAAGTCTCCACAAAACCCGGCCCGATATTCACCTTGACAATCTGATAAACGGGACTGCGGTACCGGCTGAAAAGCAGGAAAACTGAGCCGCCGTCGTAGGTGGAAGCCACGTAGTCGAGGTTATTCTCGATGGTGCCGTCGATAGACCAGAGGCGTTCGAGACTCGTGTCGAAAAGCTGAACGTTGTAGGCATTCCGCCCCGACTGGGAAATGAGCAGCACGCCGCGCTCGCCGAGGGGGAGGGTTTGGTAGGTTTCGCTTTTGTCGGGAATGGGAAGCTCGACCCTTTTGATTTCCTGGGCCGACACGGAGTGGAAAAATAAGGCACACCACGCAAAAAGGAAGGCGGTGCGTAAGCGCAATAAGCTGTCAGTCATGGGCTAATCCTACGATAATATCAAATTCTTCGGCGCGAATGGGCAGGACGGAAAGTCGCGATTGGCGGAACATTGAAAGGTTTTGCAGTCGCTCGTCGGCTTTCATTTGCGCCAGGGTTACAGTCTTGGGAAAACGCTCGACGGGCACCAAATCCACCACCACCCACCGCTCGTCGTCCGTAGTCGGGTCAGGGTAATGTTCCTTCACAATTTTTGCCAGTCCAACCACCTCCTTTCCCTTGTTGCTGTGGTAAAAAAGCACGAGGTCGTCCACCTTCATGGCTTGCAAATTATTGCGAGCCTGGTAGTTCCTCACGCCGTCCCACACGCCACGCTTTTCTTGAACGAAGTGGTCCCACGAATATTTGAAGGGTTCCGATTTGACAATCCAGTAGTTCATTGTTGAAGGGGCAAAGTTCCAAAGTTCCAAAGGGGCAAAGTTCCAAAGGGGCAAAGGTACAAAGGCACAAAGGCACAAAGGGGCAAAGGCACAAAGGCGAAAAGTGAAACTATTCAACTCTTTGTTTTAAATCAAAATCAACTTCCCAAGTATGATCGGCCAGCATATTGACCTTGGCAATGAACAGTTCGTACGGTTTTTTTCGTCCCCATTCCCGGGGGCCGATGAGCGAGAGGGCATCGCCGCCATCCGCTTTTTCGTAGAGGTAGTACGTTTCGCCAATAATCGGCTCGAAACTCATCTGCGCCGAGTAAATCCGTTCCGAAATCTCGACGCGCTGACCAATATGTTTGGCTTGTTCGGCCAAAAGTTGCATCTGTTTGTAAAGCTGGGCCATTTGGATGTCCGTCTGCTGGCGCATGGCTACCAGGCTGCGACCTTTGATCTTACCCATATCGTCGGGCCGAATTACGGCCCCGCCCACCGTGTGGGCATATTCCATCAATCCGGGATTCTGGGCAATTTTCTCGTCGCCCGTATTTTCTTCTGCGTGGTTCATAGCTCAGATAAACAGCCAAAAATACGCATTGTTTCTGCGGGGTTAAAATCAATTTCCGAACTTCGGGTCTTAATTGACCACTATGAATAGCTGGATAACCCATCGCGACAGGATATTAAAGGAGCCGATTCCAACCGATCCGTACTACAAGTCGGCATACAATTTTGCCAAAGCCTGGCTACGTGGACAAGAAACCTTCACGATCACTACCTCTGGCTCGACGGGGACACCGAAAGAAATCACCCTCAGCCGCACCCAAATGATTGCTTCGGCCCGCCTGACGGGTCAGGTTCTGGATTTGCCTAGTGGAACGCGCGCGTTGGTTTGCCTCAATGTCAACTATATCGCCGGCATGATGATGCTGGTTCGAGGATTGGAACTGGATTGGCAACTCACGATCGTAAATCCGGGCAGTAACCCGCTATTGGATGTGCCAAAGGAGGCGACTTTTGACTTTGTGGCGCTGGTTCCTATGCAGTTGTCAGCTATTTTGCAAGCTGAAAGAACGCACGGTCGGGTGGAGGACTTGGGAAAAATGCTGCTCGGAGGTGCGCCCGTATCCGAGCTGCTTTTGCAAGAAATCCAAGCCCTAAAAATGCCTGCTTACCAAAGCTACGGAATGACCGAAACGGTTTCGCACGTGGCACTCAGAAGGTTGAACGGTGATGCGCCGCAGGAGGATTATCAAGTTCTTCCGGGTGTAGAATTTGGCATCGACGTGCGAGATTGCCTTCACCTTCGTGGCGCGGTGACCAATGTTGAACTCGTGCAAACCAACGACCTGGTCGAGATTACCTCACCCAACTCGTTTCATTGGCTAGGACGCGCCGATTCGGTCATCAATTCGGGAGGCGTCAAGATTTCTTTGGACAAAATAGATAAGGTAGTCGGGGGAATTTTGCAGGAGATGGAAGTAGCCACCGAATACTTTTGCTGGCACGAGCCGGACGAAAAACTGGGTCAGAAACTGGTGCTTTTCCTGGAAGGCGAAGGTGCTGTTTTAAACACAAAAATACTTTTGGAAAAAATCTCCGACCGCGTTAAGCGGTACGAAACGCCAAAAGCTGTTTACTTTGCAAAAGAATTTGAAAGAACGCCGACCGCTAAAATTGATAAAATAACCACGGCTCTACACTACTTGAACGCTCCCCATGACTAAGCTACCCGCCGACTGGAAAACGCTGACCATCAAATTCCAGACCTCCGAAATCACCCCGCCGCCCTACGCGTATTTTTACACGTTGACTTTATCCAAAACGGGCGAAGGATTGCTTGCTGATTTTGACCACCAATACCTCGACCGTGATGAATTGGACGAAGAAGACATTATGGAAGAGGGCTTCGAGCTGAACAGCGATTATGCCTGGAAGGGTGAATTATCGGCGGTTTGGAAAAAAGAATTGGAGAAATTATTATCTAAAAATTCTTATAAAGCCGAGAGTAAAATCAAGGAAACCGAAGATTATATCGAGTTGGTTTTTCCAAATTCGTCTGACGAAGAAACCAGTTATTTTCCTACTAAAACCGCTGACTTCGAGTATTTTCTGCAAGAAATCATGCAGGCTATTTACGAAGTTGCTGGCCGGGAGCAACCCTTCAAGCTCGAATATCGAAACATCGACAGCCTGGGCGAGACCATTACGGGCTGTTTGGCGGTTTTTGCTGAACGATTCTTTGCCGTGCAACGCAACGACGAGCCGCCAAAAAAACTGGGTTGGACGTGGACGCAGGAGGTGATGGGAACTGTTTTTATGGCCGATTTCCTGATGGAAGATGCTTCCCGCGAGGTTCCCAAATTTAGTGGCAAGTACCTCAGCATGGGTGACGGGCTGTGGTATGAGTTCGGCGAGACGCTCGTCGAGCCGACGCCGGACAGTGAGGTGCTGCCACGGATTGAGAAATTGCTTAAACAGTTAGGGGAGGAAGCCGCCCGCTGAGGCGTCGCGGTTGAGTTCTTCGCGTAGGTTGCCGAGGATTTTTTTGAGGTTTTCGTGCGAAGGCTTTGGTGAGGGCATCGTTTGGCTGACGAAGGCTTTGATTTCCCATACTTCCAGTACATCCCCAATGGGAATTTCCAGATCGCTCCGCTTTTGGTCGTCCGAACGAAGCAAAAGAATTCCCTTAGCTTTCACCTGATTATAGATTTTTCGGCTGAGAATCCCGGTGTTTTTAACTACCAAAACGTAGTGGGTTCCGTCTTTGATGTCGTACCAGTTCCGCACGAAACTCCCGACCAATAATGCCCCCGGAAAAGAAAAATCTTCACTCGCCTCAAAAGCGCGGTAGTGTCCCGAGGGCAGATTGGGAAGTTGAAAAACGGGCAGGCGATTTAAGAAATCTGCACTCTGGTAATTTCCCAAATATTCATTTCCCTGACTTTGCTTCACCCACTGAATGGTCTGCTGCGGCGATTTGGCTTCTTCCGGAGGGGCAGATTTGGCCGCGCCGTTTTCCTGATAATGGTTATTGAAAGTCAAAGGCGCGTTGGCCGTATTCGTCGGCGTTTGGGTCGCCGCTCGCTCAAACTTTTCGGGTCGCACGGGTTTGAGGGCGACGGGCCGCGCCACCATGCGCAACGTCGGCTTCGGTGGCTGAAACTTGGCCACAATGGCCGATAGCGGCTGAGGTGCGGCGCGAGCTGGGGCATCGTCCTGCATTAGCGGAGCCATCGGCTTAAAGGCGGGATTGAAGGGAATGCCCAAGTCGGGCGTCTCGCGTAACCGCCGCAGATCGTTTTTGAGCAAATGATCGACCGACACGCCGAAGGCGGCGGCCA
>JBBSKK010000272.1:0-5308 GCA_038256395.1 Cytophagales bacterium
ATAAACAGTGTAGGAATATCGTCCGCACCAATGAGCCGCAAAGACGTGGCAACGATGTCAGTCAGGCCAATCAGCAAATGGTGGTAGGCCGCTTCCGGCGTGGCGAAAGCGCTGATTTGCCAGGGGCCGGGCTGGGGTTCGGGGAAAGGCCCGTTGCCCTCCATGTGGGCGGGGTAAAAAGGCGGCGCATCCTGGGTCAGATATTTGGCATCGAAAGGGATCGTGCGGTAAAACTCCGGTTCGAGGTCGAAGTACTCGTTGATGCGTGTCACCTGATAGTCGTGTTCGCGGCCCATAAATACGCGTGATGCCTTCACGCCGCTGCCCTCGGGGGTCATGAAGTGCAGACAGTCCCGTTCCAGTTGCTCGGAAGTGAGCGGGTTGGTCGCGAAGGGATTGAAATTGACGCACCAGGTGCCGGTAGAGAGCAAAATAAACGGCTTCTTGAATGCCATCCGATAAGGAATGAGCGCCGCCGAACTGTCGTGGATTCCGAAGCCCGACTGAATCACGCTTTTGTCAAAGCGATAAATGAAGGAAGAAGCCGCCAGCAAATTGGCCATTTTCTTATCGACTTTCTCGTTCTTCACCCACTCGTGGTAATCCATCATTTCCAGGCTCCACAAAGCGGTATGGCAGCCAATGGAAGTGAAATCGCTGACCTTACGACCCGTCAACAGAAACAGAATGTACTGCGGCAGGTGCAGGGAAGTCTTCACTTCGGAGTACTCTTCGGGCCGGGCGTGCTTGAGCCAGTACATTTGCAGTCCCGAATTCAGGAAGCCCATCGGCGGCGAACCAGTTTGCAAAGCGATTTTCATCGGGTCGCCGTATTCGCCGTAGAACTGCGCCGCCAGCTCGTCAGGAAAGGGTTTCAAATACGAATAAAGCGGCGCAACAGGCTTGTCCCAGGCATCGAGATGCACGAAACTCGCCCCGTAGCCCGACACATTAACCGCTTGCAGTTCAAACTCTTCCTCTTTTTTGAGTTCCTCCCAATGTCCCTGCACCCACTGCGTCAGCAGGTCGATGTCGTCACAGGGAAAACCATCTTCGTCCACGGTTTCGGGCAGCACTTCCCGGATCTCACGCACCACGCGGTACGCATCGTCAAACAGAATATATTTTTTATTGGTACGACCAATGTCGAATACGGCGGTAACCTTCATCTTGTTGTGTAATTGTGTGATTGTTGAATCGTGTAATTGATGTTGAATTGGGTGATTGTTAAGGGTGTTGCCCGCGCGATCATGTAATTGTATAGTTAAACTTACTTGCTACCAACGATTTGAACAAATAAACACACAACAATCAAACAGCAAATCAACGATTACACAATTCAACAATCACACAAAAGTTATTTACTCAATACCGGCTTAATCACTTCCGTCCAGCGGCGGTAGCCTTCGGCGTTCATGTGCAGGCTGTCTTTCAGGTAAATGCTCGGGTCGGGACGACCATTTTTCAGCATCGTCGGCCAGACGTCGATATAACCGTGATTTTTGTCTTTTTTGGTAAAATCCAGAATTAACTGATTGGCCTTCATTACTTCCGCCCGTCGCGCCCATCGCGAAGGTGAGGGCTTTAGGGATATGAAATACATTTGAACGTAGGGATATTTCTCGCGCACCTGGCGCGTGAATTCCACGTAGGAGTCGCGGGTTTGCTCGGGCGTTTTAGTCTTATCCACAAACATATCGTTTTCGCTGTACGTTACCACCGTTTTGGGCTGGTATTTCAGCACCGTTTCGTCGATGTAGTGAATCAACTCCGGCAGCGTGGAACCGCCAAAGCCCCGGTTGATGATCGGCAGCGGCGCGAGGTTCTCCGCCGCATTCTTCCACAGTCGGATACTCGAACTGCCCGTCAGCACGATGCCGCCGGGCGCGGGCATTTGGGCCGCATCCTGTTTGGCGAAGCCTGCAATGTTGTTCTTGTTGTTTTCAAGGGAATAGTTGGGCGTGTAAGCCGCACCAATCGGCTGGTAAGAAGGTTGTCGGTGGCAGGCCCACGCCAGCATGGCCAGCAATACTAAGCCTATTTTCGTTTTTTTCATTGTATCATTTCAACAGTACAAGCAAGAAAGCAGAAGTCAGGAGGAATATAACGATTTGCGTTCAGCGTTTTAAAAAACTCCCTTCGCAATCTGCTCGACGTTATCCGACTTACCCATCGTGTAAAAGTGCAACACCGGAACACCGAATTCGATGAGTTCCTTGCACTGCCGGATACCCCACTCGATGCCCACCTGCCGCACCGGGTCGGTGGTGGCGCATTTTTCGGCTTCCTGCACCAGTTCGTGCGGCATGTCGAGGTGAAAAATGCGTGGCAACACCGTCAGTTGGTTCTTCGTGGCGAGCGGTTTCAGACCTGGAATGATGGGCACCGTGATACCCGCCGCGCGGCAGCGGCTCACAAAACTAAAATACTTTTGGTTGTCGAAAAACATCTGCGTCACGATGTACTCGGCCCCAGCGTCCACCTTTTTTTTCAGGTAGGCCAAATCCGTGTCGTGGTTGGCGGCCTCGAAGTGCTTCTCGGGGTAGCCCGCCACACCGATGCAGAAGTTAGTCGGCGCGGCCTCGGTTTCCTCGTGCAGCAGCACGCCCCGGTTCATGTCGCTAACCTGGGCAATGAGATCCGACGCGTAGGCGTGGCCACCCGTTTTGGCCCGGAACACGCCCGCTGATTTCTCGGGGTCGCCACGCAGCACCAGCACGTTGTCGATACCCAGGTAGTGCAGGTCGAAGAGCATATCCTCGGTTTCTTCCTGAGTGAAGCCGCCGCAAATCACGTGCGGCACGGCCTCCACTTTGAAGCGCTCCATCAGCCGGGCGCAGATGCCCACTGTGCCGGGGCGCTTCCGCACTGGAATGCGTTGCACCATGCCGTTGGGTTGGGGTTTGTCGATGACCTCCTCACGGTGGTAGGTGACGTCCACAAAGGGCGGCTTGAACTCCATCAGCGGTTCGATGGAGTCGAGGAGTTGGTTGATGTTCTGGCCTTTGAGCGGCGGAATGATTTCGATGGAAAACAGGGTCCGGCCCTCGGCCCGCTGAATGTGTTCGGTGACTTTGGTCATTATTTGAAAAAAGAATAGCTTTACTAACCCCACAAAATAAGGGATAATTAAGCTATTGAGACTATCAACACGCGGTTATTTTTCGACCCTACCTATCTTTAAAGACACCCAGATTTATATATTTTATCTAATAAATTACTTATTGATAGACAAATCACCTGCTTTCTGCACAGTAAGGCGGATGAATAATCGAGAATAAAAAAGATGTTTTGTCTTTTTTCTACTGCGCGCATCAGTCGCCATTTTTTTGCTTCTCTATCACAATCAAACGGTCAATCGCTGGTATTCTCCTTCGGGCCGCGTTCGGCCGGGCCGCGTTCGGCTTCATCGGCAATGTTTTTACCGACGATCGGCACGTCGTTAGGCATTTCGTTGTAGCCGTCCTTGTCGTTCATGTTGTGCTTCTCGAATTCTTTGGCGGCCTCGTAGTCCAGTTGCTCAGTGGACTTCTGGGAATCATCCTCGTGCTTTTTCTCATTCTTAAGACCCGAGGGGACGGGCGTCCCCGCCGCTACGTGCTTGAGTTCTGCGGGATTGGCTTTTTCGTTGACGGTTTCTTTTTTAGGGTTCGTTTCCATAAATTTGATGTGTTTAGGCAAATTGGCGAGATTAGGTCGGCCAAAGCTACTAAAATTAAAAAAATAGCCTACCGTAAAACGATAGGCCATTCCGTGTAAACCCTCCTCTATCTGTAGTATGACACGTACGCTTTGTAGAAAATCGCACATTTACGCTATACACAGGTGTCAATAGCTTGACGACTTTTCACTTTAAAACTTTATACCAAAACTAAAGTTAACGAACGATAAAAACGTAAGTTCCTTTATTTCAGAATGTTATTTAAAATAAAGTTTTTCTTTTTAAATTAAGCACTGCAGATTGGGCAACGTATATAGGTAAAAACCTCCTCAAACTCTCTCAAAATTGACCCAAACCCACCACAGCATGGCTATACGCCGCGCACCATACCAATGTGTTCGATGCCATCTTCCATATAAATATTTCCCAATTTCCTGAATCCAAAGGACTCATAGAATTTTTGCAGGTAAAGCTGCGCTCCAATCTGAATTGGTGCGGGGCCATATATATCCCCGACCGCCGCAATGGACCGCCGCATCAGCTCACGCCCAAGGCCATACCGCCGCACACCCAAAGCCGTGGCCACCCGCCCAATGGAAGCCCTTTCGTAAATAACGCCCGGCGGCACAATGCGGGTGTAGGCGGCCAACGAGCCATACTCCTCGGAAAAGCCTAGCAAATGATGGCAAAGCTGGTCTTTGCCGTCGAGGTCGGGAAAGGGGCAGTCCTGCTCCACGATAAACACCTCGTTGCGCAGCCGCAGCAAAGCGTAAAGCTCGTCGAGCGTTAGTTCAGGGAAAGTTTTGAGCGTCCAGTCGATTGGCATAAAAGGATAAAAAGAGCGGTCAGAGATTATGTGCGGCGATTGAGCCACGTTTTGTAATTTTGCGAAAGTAGTACGAAACCAATCTGTAAAGTGAGTTTTGAACGAGAAAAGTATGACGCTAACAAATTAAATCTCGTCCAGACATTCACTCATTCATTTACAGCCGGGGCTGCCCCGTCAAAACTAAAATATGGGAAGAGCATTTGAATACCGAAAGGCCCGCATGTTCAAGCGGTGGGACCACATGGCCAAAACGTTTACGCGCATCGGCAAGGACATCACGCTGGCCGTGAAGGACGGCACCGACGACCCGGCCACCAACGCCCGGCTGCGGGTGCTGATCCAGAACGCCCGGGCGGCCAATATGCCCAAGGACACCGTAGATCGGGCCATCAAGCGGGCTTCGGAACGCGACCAGGCCGACTACAAGGAAATGGTGTACGAGGGCTACGGCCCGCACGGCGTGGCCATCCTGGTAGAAAGCACCACCGACAATCCCACCCGCACGGTGGCCAACGTCCGCAGCTACTTCAACAAACTCGGCGGCAGCCTCGGCACAATGGGAATGCTGGATTTCCTCTTCGACCGCAAGTGCATTTTCAAGATCGCCAACACAGGGCAGGACGTGGAGGAACTGGAACTGGAACTGATCGACTACGGCGCAGAAGAGGTCTTTTTGGACGAGGAAACCGACCAAATCAACGTTTATGGCGAGTTCACGTCCTTCGGCAGCCTGCAAAGCTATTTCGAGGAAAATAGCATCGAAATTGCCGAGGCCGACTTCGAGCGCATCCCAAAAGACACCAAGAAACTAAGCGAGG
>JBBSKK010000273.1:0-5293 GCA_038256395.1 Cytophagales bacterium
ATTTTATAAATATTGTTTTAGCCATTCTTTCGCTTCATTTTCATCAGTAAACATTTTTACTGGATACGGTTGTGCTTTTATACTGAAGAATAAATTGGCAGCCATTTTTCCCACGGCAGACCGGGAAATTATTGCAACCGCTTTTGCAATTTCCGGCATTACTTCGGCAGCATAGTCACGCATTTCTTTGTTTGCAGGAGGCGAATCCGTGCTGTCAGAAAGTAGGCAAATTTTCTTCCTACCCGTTAACTTTCTGAGTTCCTCCATCGTCTTTTTTGCTTCTTCTATCGTTGGTTGAGGTACTTTTTTAGCAATGGAGCATAGAATTCCATTTTCATCAAACCACATAGTTGATGTCGGAAATTCAAAGACTTCAGTATTTTCTGGTATCACCATATATTTATTTAAAATTAGGATTGACTAAATTATTGTGTTTTTGTTTTTCTACAAATAGTTAAGCTCTATATTTACAAGTGCGACGATATGAAAGTTTGTTCTTGCCTGTCAGTTTTAAGTCGCTGTGTAACAAAGAACTGCCGCTAACTCGCTAACATGCGAAAGGTTTGTCTTACTTTTTTGTATCTGTTTGTACTTTGCTGATAGTAAATTGAATTATAATCATCGTGCTTACTGAATGTCCATTCGTTCAGTCAGGATTAAGGCCAAACGTAACCTGTCTGATTCATAAATACAAATCTTTGCCATCCTTGCGAGTGAGTTATTTGAGTCTGGTGTTCTCAACTGTTCGCTTAGGGATGTGTACCATAGCGTTTTTTCCAAATCAGGTCATGTCGGTAATGCCTGAAACTGTTTGGTATCAGTGACCTCGTTAAGGGTACGTTCGTTTGGAATGGGAAAAGCGTAGGGCTGCGAGCGGGGGCAAACCGGATTCAGCTTCCCTGAGATTTAGCCCCCTATAAACTCGAACTATGGGATAAAAAAAGCCGTAGGCTCGACCGATATTGTAGCCGCCGACGGTTGGCCGCTGCCATTTTAATCGGCGGGCCTAAATAGTTTGATATTCAATTAGTTCCGTAGGAACGACCGATTTGTTCGCAGTCAGCCCTACCCTCACTTCATCCCCACCAGCGTAACCACACTTTGCGCCGGAATCGTGACGGACTTGCCTGCCTTGACGGGCGATTTCTCCACGCAGTTATCCAACACGGTAGTTTGGTACACCTTATACTGGGTGGCGGTTCCGTCGCCTTTCACTTGAATGGCTTTGTCGGTGCTACCGATGTTGGTCAGCACGACCGTGGACAAACCATCCTTCACGAAGGCCAGCGGCAGCAGGTCAGCGTCGGCGGTGGCGGCTTCCACGCGCACAGCACCGGGCCGGACGTAGCGGTAGTACTGCTTGGAGATGTAGTAGCGCTTGGACTTTGTACCGCTGCTGCTGAGTAAACTGTAATCGGTTACCTGCTCTTCGCTCAGCGTCCAGAATACCCAGGCCGACACATTACCGAACCGCAGAGCGGTGTATATGGCTTTAGCCAGGTCGATGGCTCCCGTGTAGTTGTTTTTATAGCCCGAGGTTTCGGTCATCCAAAGGGGCAGATCGTAGGGTTTTCCCCAGTCGTACATCGTCTGCCAGGTCGTGGCATCGGTCGAGGCGGGCAAAACGCCGTCGAGAGCATACCCGTGGGTGGCCACCATGCCCACGTACGAGCGGGCCTCGGGATCGTTCAGGATGGGCAGGGTCATACCCTTTACACCATCAAACCAGCCGACGTCCTCGGGTATAAAGAGCTTGGTGGTGAGGCCCTCCTTCTTAAAGCGGCGACCCACCACGATCAGCAAATCGCGCAGGGCCTCGCCATTATACAGACTCGACTGGTACGATTGCGAAAAACGCGGCTCGTTTTGAATGCTCAGGCCGTACAGGTCAATCCCGATTTCGCGCTTGAAAATCAGGCAGTAGGCCACGCAGAGTTCGGCAAATTCCTCATAATTAGCGGTTTTGAGTTGATTGCTGGTATTGGTGGGGGTGAGATTGTAGGCCGGGGCCGAATTCTCCTTTGTGCCGTTGTCGATGCGGTTGTTCCACTTCATCCAGGGCGGCGCACTCCACACCGACGTAATGAAGGTCTGCACGCCCGCCTCGCGCATCGCTTTCAGATGCGGCACCCGGTCGGCAAACGGCACGTGGTGACCTGGAATGGCTCGGGTGAGGTTGTAGGCGTTCAAATCCGTTACGTTGGGATCGGCGTTGTCGTTCTCAATCTCGAAAGATGTCGGCAGTTCATCGCGGATAATGGTAGCGCCGAGGTCTTCCACGATGTCGCGCACGAAGCGCGGGCTGGTGAAGGGGCCACCGGACCAGTACACGTTCTGCGCGCCAAAGCCGCCGAAGCCTGCGATGGTTTGGTGGGTTTTGGTGGCGTCGATGGTCACATCGACCGAGGGAAGCGCGGGAGTCGTAGGTCCAAGCGTAGTACCGGGATTCGTCTTTGTGCAGGCAGTCAGCCCGAGGGCCGTTGCAGCCAATAGCTGGAGTATGGATTGCGTAGTCATGTTACAAAGAAAACTCGTGAGGGCATTCGATGATAGTCCGACCCACCCAGCCCCACCCAGCAAAAAAGCAGAAATGGGCCATATTTATTCGCTGGACGTTTTTCGGAGACCAACATTTACGGGCCTCGCAGTAAGCGCTGACGAAGCCCGGCTTTTAATTTGAACATTCTCAATCATCCCCATCGTATGCTTGCGCCCAAAACTTCCTCGCTTCTCGGTGCTGCTCTAGTAGTGGGCCTGCTCAGCAGTTCGCAACCGCAGCGTCCTGTCGATTCGCCCAAATCTGCCGCCGAAAAACTGGTTGATATCCGCGTGCCGGATGGGTACGAAGTAAGCGTAGCCGCCGGGCCGAACCTGGTCGATTACCCGATGTTTGCCACCGTGGACGAAACTGGGCGATTATTCGTGTACGAGTCCATCGGCCACGTGTACAAAAAAACGAAGGACGCACTCGACAATCCGCAGTTTCGCATCAAACTGCTGACCGATACCGACGGCGATGGCAAGTACGACAAGAGCACCATTTACGCCGACAAGGTGGGTTTTCCGCAGGGGGGTGTTTTTTACAAAGGCAGCCTCTACGCTACGTCGGCCCCGGATTTAATCAAATTCACCGATACCGATAACGACGGCGTGTCTGATAAACGTGAGGTGATTCTGACGGGCTGGGTGCTGAACGTCAACGCCAACAGCGTCATCGGTCCGTTTGCTGCGCCCGATGGTTGGCTCTATGTGGCCAGTGCCGGTACGGGTTTCGACATCACGTCAAAAGAAGGCAAACGCATGAAGGGTGGAACGGGCCGTATCTGGCGGTTTCGGCCCGACGGGTCAGGGTTGGAGTGGATTTCGGCGGGGGGCATGAACAACCCCGTCGAGTTGGCCTTTACCGAAGCCTCCGAACCCATCGGCACCGAAACCTACTTCACCGACCCCCAGGCCGGGCTGCGCGACGCGCTCGTGTACTGGACCGAAGGGGGCGTGTACCCCAAACCCAGCAACCGCATTGCCGAAGATAGCCTGGTGCGCACGGGAGAGCTCATGCCCGTCGTGACCAAGTATTCGCGGGTGGCACCCTCAGGCATCGGCCGCTACCGGCACACGGCCCTGGGAGCTGATTTTAAAGATAATTTTTTCAGCGCCCAGTTCAATACGCACCGGGTGCTGCGCCATAAACTCATCCGCGACGGAGCCTCGTTTCGCACCGAAGATTCGGTCTTTTTCTCGACTTCTGATGAAGACTTTCACCCTACCGACGTGCTGGAAGACGCCGACGGCAGCTTGCTGGTGGTCGAGACGGGGGGCTGGTTCATCGAAGGATGTCCGCTTTCGCAGGTGTCTAAAGCCGAGCTGAAAGGGAGCATCTACCGGGTGCGCCGGAAATCCGCCACACCCGCCACCGACCCCACCGGCAACCGCATCGACTGGACAAATTTATCCGCACCGCAGGCCGTCGGCTACCTGACCGACGCCCGGCCCACCGTTCGCGACCGGGCGGTGGAGCGGCTGGTCGATTTAGGTGATGCTTCGGTGGCACCATTGACCAACGTTGTAAAGCAATCGAAAAACGGGGATGCCCGTACCAAGGCCGTTTTCGCGCTCTACCGCATCGGAACTGCTTCCGCGCTGGCGGGGGTTCGGACGGGTCTGACCGATGCCGACGTGCAGGTGCGCCTGGCGGCATCCCGCGCCGTGGGGCTGGCGCGGGATGCGGCCGCCATGCCGATGCTGATACAGATGCTGGGCAACCGCGATCTAAGTACTCGCCGACAGGCCGCTACGGCCCTGGGTCAGTTGGGTCAGGAAAAAGCGGTACCGAGCCTGCTGGCGGCTACGGCCAAAACCGAAGACCGCTTCGTGCGCCACGCGCTGATTTACTCGCTCATCACCCTCAACCAACCCCAGCCGGTTGCGGCTGCGCTGACCAGTTCGTCGCCGTTGGTGCGCGAAGCGGCGTTGATTGCCCTTGACCAGATGCGGCCCTCGCCGCTGCGGGCCGGGCAGGTTACGGCCTTCCTGAAAAGCCCCGATAAGTCGTTGCAGCGTACGGCGCTGTGGGTCGCTTCTCATCATCCCGACTGGTCGGGTGCGATGACCACGTTCCTGAAAAAACGCTTTGCCGGGCCACCCCTTACCGCCGACGATGAGCAATTATTCGGTGATATGCTGGTGGCGTTCAGCGAGAATACCGATACGCAGCAGTTCATGGCCGACCAGCTCAAAGCGGCCCCTGCCACCCGAAAACTGTTTTTGCTGAATACCATGGCCCGTTTCCCAAAAGAAAAACTACCTGAAAGCTGGGTGGAGGGCATCGGACAGCAGCTTGTGTCGGGCAGCGATCCGATGGTGCAGGCCCGCGCCCTCGAACTAGCCGGACTCCGCAACCTGACCACGCTGACGGACCAACTCCGGCAGGTGGCCGGCAACGAAAAAGCACCCGCGTCGTTGCGGGTAGGTGCGCTGGGTGCGTTGCTGAAAACGCAGCCAGTTTTCTCCGAACCCCACTTTGCCTATCTGTACGACCAACTCACCGCCGGATCCGATGCTCCCCTGCGGCAACGAGCCGCCACCGTGCTGGCGCAAGGGAAGCTGACCGATAGCCAGTTGCAGAAGCTGGCACAGGACTATTTGCCCAGGGCCGACCCGTTCATTTTGCCGCGACTGGTACCCGTGTTCAAGGGCAAACATCCGACTTCCATTGGCCTGGCACTCGCCAGTGCGCTCACCGATTCACCGGGTTTGGAAAGTTTTTCGGAAGAAACCATAACCGCTCTTTTTG
>JBBSKK010000274.1:0-5279 GCA_038256395.1 Cytophagales bacterium
ACGTCCACCAGAAATTGCTTGCCGTAGGCATAGAGCTGCCGATAATGCAGCTCGAATATTCTGGCAAAGGCTTGTCGATCGCCCTGTCGGAACCTATTCCAAATCTCTAGATCTTTTGGTACAGCTAGTTTCAATTCGTAAACGCATGGTGAAACCTTGAAAAGTACCCAAATATACGATAATGTTGCTACGATTTTTTGGCAAATCTGTTTTGACAATCCTTGTTTATTGGAAAAATCAACTTGTCGAATGGGTAACGCAGGGAATTTTTTATCTCTAATAGATGAAAGACCAATATCTAAATCACTCCCATGACCCCCAACAAAGACACCCGCCGCCAGTTCATCAAGAAAACCTCCGGCCTGGCCCTGGCCGCCTACCTGCCGTCGCTCTACGCCAGTGCCTACGATAAAATGAACGACCCCTTCCCCTTCGGCACCGAGCGGGGCAAGCCGCTCGACGCCTGCGCCACGGGCGAATGGTGGAACTGGAAGGGCGATAAGCAGATGAGCCGCTTCATGCAGGAGCGCCCCCGCGACCAGGTAATCGCCTACGCCGTCTATACCCACGACCGGGGCGTGCTGAAAATGACCGCCCAGCTTTTCCCGCTTTACCCTAACGAACCCGACACCGTGACGCTAGAAATGAAGCAAAAAGGCAAATGGAAGAAAGTCGCCCAGGAAAAAATCGTCTATCCCGGTTGGAGCGCCCACTTCCGGGTCGAGAAATGGGACGATACGGCGGAGGTTCCTTATCGCGTGAGCCTGGGCAAGCAAGCCACCTTTGAAGGGACCATTCGTCCTGACCCGATCAATCAAGACGAAATAAAAATTGCGACAATGTCGTGCAATTCGCCAAAAGACGAAACTGTCGAGAAACGCAACGAGTACATCGAGAACTTAAAGCACCACGATCCCGATATCCTGTTTTTTGCGGGCGATCAGTCCTACGTCCACCAGTACCATACCTACGGGATTCTGCTGTTCGGGGTGCAGTTTGCCGAAATTATGAAAGACCGACCCGTCATCATGATTCCCGACGATCACGACGTGGGCCACGGCAATCTTTGGGGCGATAGCGGTGCCATTGCTGAAAGTGCGAATGGTGACACGGGCGGCTACTACTACCCGGCTGAATACGTGAAAATGGTGGAGCGCTGCCAAACCTGGCACCTGCCCGATGCCTACGACTCTACACCCGTTAAGCAGGGAATCGGGGTTTATTATACTAATCTCAAAATCGGGGGCGTGGATTTCGCCATCCTCGAAGACCGCAAATTCAAGAGCGGGCCAAACGGCAACATCCCCAAAATGGGGCCGCGCCCCGACCATATCGTCGATTCCAGCTACGACCGCAAAGCCGTGGATGTGCCGGGCCTGGAACTGCTGGGCGAGCGGCAAATCAAGTTTCTGCACGAATGGGGTCAGAATTGGGAGGGGGCCGAAATGAAGGCCGTTTTGTCCCAAACGGCCTTCTGCGGGGCCGTTCACCTGCACGGCACGATGGACAACCGTCTGCTGGCCGACCTCGACTGCAACGGCTGGCCCCAAACGGGCCGCAATACCGCCCTGCGCGAACTCCGCCGCTGCGGGGCCACGCACCTCTGCGGCGACCAGCACCTGAGCGTGATCGTAAAGCACGGCATCGACGCCCACCGCGACGGGCCGATGTCGTTCACCAACCCGGCCCTGGTCAACACAATTTACGGTCGCTGGTGGTGGCCGCTAGACGAGAAGGCGGGAGGCGGCGAAGCCATCGACAACGCGCTCCCCTGGACGGGTGACTACGAAGACGGCCTCGGCAACAAAATCACGATGTACGCCTACGCCAATCCCAAGCCCAAGAACGGTAAGGAGCTGGCCGAAAACCGCAACGCTCGCGCCGATGGCTACGGACTGGTGCGCTTCAACAAAAAGACTCGCATGATCACCCTCGAATGCTGGCCACGCTTTGCTGCCGCTGCCCTGGGCAACGGCGAGCAGTTTCCCGGCTGGCCCAAGACGTTCCCGATGGCCGAGAACGATGGCCGCAAAGTGATGGGCTACCTGCCGACTTTGAAATTCAACACCGAAAATCCCGTGGTGCAGGTAGTGGACGATGCTTCGGGCGAAATTTTATATACCGAGCGAATTCAGGGGAAAGAGTACCGTCCGAGGGTGTTTGGCGGGGGAAGTTTTACCGTGAAAGCCGGGAAGGACAAACCGAAAAAAGTGGTTCGCTCAAAAACTAAAATAGGGGAGGGGGAAATTGAAGTGAAGGTGTGATTCATTGGAACTGAAAATTAAAAAAGGCTCCCACATGACGTGGGAGCCTTTTTGGTGACTGGTGGTACTGACAACTAAACTGTTACTGAGCGTAGATGTGAACGTTGGAAAGTTGTTCGGCCAACTGCCGGATGGTTGTTTCTATTTTCTCGGCCTGTTGGGCGGAAGGAAATTTCTTTCCTGTGGCGTACTGTCTGACTAGACTGCCGTTTAATCCGGCTAGTTCTGCAATTTTCGTGATCTTCAAGTAGTCGAATTGCTCGAAAAAAGCAGTCAGGTCATATTCTATCTCGAACTCGTAGGAGTCGGGAGCGAGGTCGTGAAAATCCAGCAATAACTGCTGCATTTGTGCATGGAGATTTTCTACGGTTTCGGCTTCATCGACAAGGAGGTCGTCCTCGTAGTTGACCCGCCCCCATACTGTCCCGTCGCCACCCTCGATAACGAGTTTGATGGGAGGACTTTTCATGTTACTAGCTATCTTGGATTTCATCATGGTTGCTCGCGCTTGCAGGAATATTTGCTTGTGCTTATATTGGATATTGCGGAAATTTTAGGCGAATTTGCTTCTGGGAAGCAGGCAAGACTATCATTTTAGCCCCGCTTGTTTCAGGATGGAATGTAAAGTGCCTGGTTTAAGATCGCCGCTGTGCATTGGTAAAGTCACTTTCCAATTTTGGAATCGTGAATTAGCTGCAAATGGCTACCTTTTTGGTCTTTCTCATACCATCCGTCTTCTCTTAGGATTCTGAGTATTTGTTTTGCCGTCATGTCAAAGAACTCTATTGTTTCAGCAAAGTAACAAAATCGTTACTTTATATCCAAGATAATATCTCGTAAAAAATTTGAAAGAAGAAGGAAAGTACATAATCAAAAGTTATTATCCTTGTAATTTGGGACGAAAAATTCTAATTTGCAAGGATGATAGCAAGAAAAGTACGAAAAGAGGTCGAAAAGGCACTCGATCGCCAACCTGCCGTGGCTATTATTGGAACCCGGCAGGTTGGTAAAACGACCCTCGCCCTGGACATTGCAGAAGGTCGGTCATCGGTGTACCTCGACCTGGAATCTTACGAAGATCGGGATCGGCTGCAAGATCCGATTTTGTTTTTTTCACAGTTCGAAGAGAGTTTGATTATTCTGGATGAGATTCATCGGATGCCCGAAATCTTCCAGACATTGCGCGGGGTGATCGACAAGGGACGACGGAAAGGAAAAAGCACGGGTAGGTTTCTGATTCTTGGCTCCGCCTCACTCGACCTGCTGAAACAATCGGGCGAAAGCCTGGCGGGACGCATTGGCTACATAGATATGCACCCGCTGAATGTCCTGGAAGTTGGCGTGGACAATCAACTCTCTTTGTGGGTACGGGGCGGATTCCCCGATAGCTTTTTGAGTGCCAGCGAAGAAGACAGTTATTTGACAAGAAAAGACTTCATTCGCACGTATCTCGAACGCGATATACCGCAATTTGCCCCGCGCAATCCTGCCGAAATGCTCGAACGCTTGTGGATGATGTTGGCGCACAGCCAAGGTGGTTTGCTGAATGCTTCGAAGCTGGCCACGAACTTGTCGATAGGCACCAAAACCGTAAATTTTTATATAGACTTGCTTGTCGATTTGCTGTTGTTCCGACGGTTGCAGCCTTATCATGCCAACATCGGGAAGCGCCTTGTCAAATCACCCAAGATTTATGTCAGAGACAGTGGCTTGTTGCACGCGCTCTTGGGAATCCGAGATTACAAGGCTCTTTCTGGCCACCCCGTGATCGGGGGAAGTTGGGAGGGATTTGTTATTGAGAATATTTCATCGGTGCTTCCCCAAGGCACAAAACCTTACTTTTACCGAACATCGGCGGGGGCTGAAATCGATCTGGTACTAGAAATGCCGAATGATGAGATTTGGGCGATCGAGATAAAAAGCGGCCTGACCGCCAAACCGAGCAAGGGATATTACAACGCCATCGAGGATATCAAAGCCACGCGCCGTTACGTCGTGTACGCGGGTACGGAGCAATACCCTATAGCGGAGGGTATCAATGCTATTGGCCTGGCTGAACTGATGTTACTTCTGGAAGAATCCTGACGTATCGAATGTAACAGAACTTCTTACCTCCTCCTCGCTCCCGAATACGTCATCGCTTCCCCTTTACCAAAACCGTAGCTAAAACCAAGCGTCACGAATCGCCCGCGTCGCCCGAAATCGTAGAGGTAAAAATTCGACCGCTCGATGACGCTTTCCTGGATGCGGGAGGCGAAAATGTCGCGAATACCAAGATTTACCACCGCCTTACCGCCTTTCAGCTTTTTCCTTAGGCCAAAGTCGGCGAATGCGTAGCCTGAAACCTGGCTCTGCACTGTCCGGTAGCCCGACTGGTAGTTACCCACAAGTTCCAGATCAAAATCGGCGGGCAGGGCAAACTTGGAGGTAATCCGCGAGGACCACTGGTCGCCGCTAAAATCGAACGATTGCTGCTGAAACTCGCCTTCGCGGACGAAGTAGTTGAGATTGAAATCGCCCGTCAATTTGAGCCACTTGCCGGGGCTGTAATCGCCGTTCAGTTCGAATCCCGTCGTGCGGTTCGTGCCAATGTTCATGGGCATGGTCGTGTTCACATTGTTCTCAAAAGTCGAGACCCGCTCGATGACCGCGCTTGTGTTGCGTTGGTAAACACTAACGTTTATGGCCGATTTTTTGAGGTTAAAAATACTGACCAACTCGTAGGAATCCGTGAACTCAGGCAGCAGGTTGGGGTTGCCGACGCGGATGTTGAAGTTGTTTCTGATGTTGAAAAAGGGATTCAAATCCCAGAGCCGGGGCCGATACACCCGCCGGGAGTACCCCGCCTGCATCGACACCTTGTCGGATAGCTTGTAAGAACTGTGGAGCGTGGGAAAAAAGTTGGTGAAGTTGCGGTTATTGGCTTGATCGGTGTCGACGAGCAACGTACTCAAGTCCGTGTTCTCCACCCTTAGCCCCGCTTTCACGCCCCATTTTTTGTCCTCGTAGGCCCCG
>JBBSKK010000275.1:0-5267 GCA_038256395.1 Cytophagales bacterium
AAAACGGTACTTTCTGGGCTACTCCTCGCTTAATGTTTCTATCGAAGAAGGACGCGACTGGTTCGACATTCGGGCCAAGGTTCGGTTCGGCGAGTTTGAGATTCCGTTCATCCAGTTGCGCCGCCACATCCTGCAACGAAAGAGGGAATTTACGCTGCCCAACGGCGAAATAGCCGTGATTCCTGAATCCTGGTTCACGCAGTATTCCGAACTTTTCAACCTGGTGGAAAGCAGTACCAAGGATGAAAGCATTCGCCTAAACAAGTACCATTTGATGCTGGTGCAGGAATTGGAACGCGATAGCCTGGCGACAACTGTACTGAGCCGCAAGCTGGAAAATTTGCGGGATTTTCAGGAAATTGAAACCTACGATCCGCCCCAGAACTTCCGGGGCGAGCTTCGCCGCTACCAAAAGGCGGGCTACGATTGGCTGCGCTTCCTGAACCAATATCGCTTCGGCGGCTGCCTGGCCGACGACATGGGCCTGGGCAAAACAATTCAGACGCTGGCCCTGCTGCAAGCAGAAAAAGAGGCGGGTGCCAACAGCCCTTCGCTGCTGGTCATGCCCACCTCGCTGCTTTACAACTGGCGACTGGAAGCCGAACGTTTCACGCCTGATTTGAAAGTATTTCTCTACACAGGGACTTACCGCGAAAAGAATACTGAGCAGTTTAAAGATTACGATCTTATCCTGACTTCCTACGGCATCGTCCGGCTGGATATAGATTTATTGAAAAGCTTTCGCTTCAACTACATCATTCTCGATGAATCGCAGGCCATCAAGAATCCCACTTCCGGCGTTTCCAAAGCGGTGATGAAGCTACACGCGGCCCATCGACTCATTCTGACGGGGACGCCGCTGGAAAACAGCACCCTGGATTTGTGGACGCAGATGACCTTCATTAATCCCGGCTTGCTGGGTACGCAATCATTTTTCAAGAAAGAATACCTGATTCCCATCGAGAAAAAAAACGACGCCGACAAGCGGCAACGGCTTTACGACCACATCAAGCCGTTTATTCTGCGCCGCCACAAGTCACAGGTAGCGACCGATTTACCCGAAAAGGTCGAGAGCATTCAGTACTGCGACATGAGCGAAGACCAGAAAGCGAAGTATGAGGAGGCGAAATCGTACTATCGGAATTTGATTTTGGAACAAATTGATAGAGAAGGCTTCTCGCGCTCCCAAATGGCAGTGTTGCAGGGACTCTCGAAACTCCGCCAACTTGCCAACCATCCGCGCATGGTCGATGAAGGCTACGAGGGCGATTCGGGCAAGTTTGAAGACGTAATACACAAGCTAGAAACAGCTATCAGCGAGGATCACAAGATTTTGGTATTCAGCCAATTTGTCAAGCACCTTTCCCTCCTGCGTAAGTACCTCGACAAGAAAAAAATCCGCTACGCCTACCTCGACGGGGCCACTAAAGACCGTCAGCGTGAGGTAGAAACTTTCCAAAGCGACCCGACTCTCAAGCTATTCCTTATCTCGCTCAAAGCGGGCGGCGTGGGCCTCAACCTCACCGCCGCCGACTACGTCTTCATCCTCGACCCCTGGTGGAATCCGGCGGTCGAAGCCCAGGCCATCGACCGCGCCCACCGCATTGGGCAGGAGCAGACGGTTTTCACCTATAAATTCATCACAAAGAATACCGTGGAAGAAAAAATTCTGACCTTGCAGCAATCCAAACGGCAACTGGCCGACGAGTTAATTTCCAACGAAGAAGGCTTTTTAAAATCGCTTTCGCGGGAGGATATATTGGGGATTCTCGAATAAATAATATGAAAATATTGATCGTCCATAGAGCAACTATTCCCGTACACTTGTATGGAGGAATAGAGCGGGTTATTTGGGACTTAGGGAAAGAACTAGTCGGACTTGGGCATGAGGTAACCTACCTTGTAAAACAAGGGTCACAATGTGACTTTGCCGATGTAGTTCCCATTGATGAAAGCCGGGAAATTACCGATCAAATTCCTGAAAAAGTTGATCTTATTCATTTTCATTTTGTCCCCCTGAATCTTAACAAAATGAAGAAACCTTACCTCATTACCATTCATGAAAACAAAATTACGTCCGAAAATTTCGATCTAAATTCTGTATTTGTATCAAAAAATCACGCCGAAAGATATAGTTCCACTTCATTTGTTTACAATGGCCTGAATTGGGATAATTATGTTAAACCGAACTTCTCGAAAAAGCGCACTTATTTTCACTTTCTTGGTAAAGCCGCCTGGCGCGTAAAAAACGTCAAGGGAGCCATTCAAGTAGTCAAAAAGACAAAATCAGAAAGGCTGAAAGTACTGGGCGGCGTGCGATTCAATATCAAAATGGGATTGCGATTCACCTTCTCACCGAGAGTAAGCTTCTACGGGATGGTAGGCGGAAGTGAGAAGGAAGAATTATTGAACGGCTCGAAAGGCTTGATCTTTCCCGTCCGCTGGCACGAACCCTTTGGTCTGGCAATTATTGAGAGTTTGTATTTCGGCTGCCCGGTTTTCGGAACGCCTTATGGTGCGCTACCGGAAATAGTGGGAGAAGATTTTGGTGTTTTATCGAATAGCGTTGATGATCTAGTTACTGCCGTTGAAAACAGCGATCAATTCAGTCCAAAACTTTGTCATGAATACGCGTTGACAACTTTTAACAGCAAGAAAATGGCGATTACTTTTCTTGAAAAATACGAAAAGATTTTATCGGGGGAAAAATTGAACAAAACTCCTCCGAGATTACAAGAAATACCCAATGAGAAGTTTCTGGAATGGAAATAAAATTTCCTCTCACTTCAAATAAACCCCTTCCTCCCCTTCCCGGCTGAGTACCACTTCCACGTGTTCGTTGAAGGTGGTACTCAGCGCGTAGCCGACGTAATCGGCCGAGACAGGAAAGTTGCGGTGGTCACGATCCACGATCACGGCGACCTGCAATTTTTTAAGGCGGTGTTGCAAGAAAGGCTGCAGGGCAAAGGCAAGCGTCCGGCCCGTGTTCAGTACATCGTCGGCCATGATGACGACCTTACCATCAGTTAGTACGAGTTCATCTCGGAAGGTAATCTCGCTTTTATGCGGCTTTTCCTTGTCGAAAATCATCTCGGCCAAGCAGGTTTTTATCGGCGAAATGTGCCGAAGTTCCTCCGCCAGCAGCCGCGCAAACTCGTAGCCCTGCCCGGCGATGCCTGCAAGGATGATCTCCTCCTCCTCGAAGTTTCGCTCGTAGATTTCGTAGGCAATCCGCCGGATTTTCTGCCGCGTCTGCTCGATGGTAAGGATTTGCTGCCTCATTTCCTAAACAGAGAATCCGTCACTCTCCTGGTAAGCCTTGATCAGTTTCATCTCGCCGTCTTTGCCTGGGTAGAAATTGCCGTGTTCCATGCCCATGATGAAGCTTTTATTTTCTTTCTTGCTGCGGTCGTAGATGTATTTGAAGATATTCTTGTAGTTGATTTCTCCGGTCGTCGGCTCCTTGCGGCCGGGGTTGTCGCCGATCTGAAAATAATCGATCTCCGACCACGTCCAGTCGATGTGCGGGATGATGTGGCCCTCGTTTTTCTGCATGTGGTAGATGTCGAACAGGATTTTGCAGGAAGGACTGTTGACGCCCCGGCAGATTTCGTAAGTTTGGTCGGAGGTACGCAGGAACAAATCGGGCGAATCGCTAAGCGGTTCCAGTACCATCACTAGGCCGTGCGGCTCGAATATTTCGGCACCCCGGCGCAGCGCATCGATCACGTGGCCGGTTTGCACCCCGATGGGGAGTTTGCGCTCAAAATTGCCCGGCACGACGGTCATCCATTTGGCGTTGACGCGCTTGGCAACCTCCACGGCCCGCTCGCAGCCTTTCACGAAAATATCGATATAATCTTTATTGCCCGCAGCCAGCGTATTGGCACCGTTTCCGCCTTTGTCGATAACAAAAACGCCCATTTCCATGCCCAGGCGGGTCATTTCCTTAGCGATTTTCTCCTGCACGTCCACCGGACGGCCCATCATGCCGTTGTCTTCCAAGGCCATGAAGCCCTGGTCGGCCATGAATTTGAGTTGGTCGATCAGGTCGTCGCCCGCCGAGTTCTTGAACATCCCGAAGTGCGGGGCGTATTTGAGGTGGTAGTTGTACTTAGCGGCGGGGTTGGCGGCAGCATTGCTACCGACCATCGCGGCGGCTCCGGCCAGGCCGAAGGAGGATTTTACAAAATTTCTACGACGCATTTTTATTGAGTTGAGAGTTGAGAGTTGAGAGTTGAAAATGGATAATTTTTCAAGCCAAATAATGACTCAGAATTTGAAAGGGCAAAATGCTTCACTAGGGCTGTTTTTCTTCCTTTTAACAGTAAAGGAGGAAAGGTAGAGAATATACCAGAATCATTCAAAAACCTTACTCCCTTCTCCTTCCCCGCTAAAATCAAGGTACTTGTCGGCTTCGTCGCGGATTGCCTGACGGTAGGCTTGGCTGATGCCATCGAGGGCGGCGGCTTTGATTTCGCCGTGCAGACGGTTTTCCTTTAACAATTTAAGCACAAAATCCTCTCCTTCCCAGCTTCCGCCCAGGTAGCGGGCGGCCCGCAGACGGATGGGCAACGTGAAGCCCGCACCCGCCGCCACGCTGGCCAGTACGGTTAGTGAATTTTGACTACCAACCGACTTAATGGAGGCCAGCAAGGCCAGTTGCCTCTCGTCGTTACTATGCTCCAACTTATACCAAACGTAAGCATTCGGGGCCTGGCGCAGCAATTGCCGCCCCGCGTCGCGTCCAATATCGGTATCGGGGCGGTCGATGGCGAGTTGGTAAAGGCGCTCGTTTTCAAAGGCAGGTTCGTAGCGGGCAGTTAGCTCAATGTAATCTTGGGTGCCATAGGTTTCGTCCAGTAGCCTTACCAAAGCGATCTTACCCCAATACGATTCCTGGATGAAATCTTTGCCCAAATGGTAGAGCGCTAGTTTGCTAACCGGCACATGGTCGGGAAGTTTTTTTTGAGTAATACCCAGCAACGCCATCGACTTATCGTAGCTGGTGGGTACGAAATCAAAGGCGCGGAAGTACCTTAGCCGACTTTTCAGCGAAGAGTCCGACTCGGTGGTAAGCCGCGCCAGGTAGGGAATGGTGTACTTGGAACGCGACCGCCAAACGATGTCGCGGTAGGCGGGGGTTTTCAGCGGATCGCCGACTTTGTTGAGCCAGGCTTTGAACAGCCGGTCCCACTGCTGGTAGCCGCCGATACCGAGGGCTTCGAGGTACCAGCGGTCGTTGCCTTCGTACTGGTCGGCCAGTT
>JBBSKK010000276.1:0-5265 GCA_038256395.1 Cytophagales bacterium
CCTAATTCGTTTCTTTAATCCTCGACAAGACGACTGGATCAATCATTTCGAACTGGATGATGGCGTAATAATCGGCAAAACTGAAATCGGGGAATCTACAGTCGGTATATTTCGATTCAACGACACCGATAGGCTAATCTTTCGTCGCAAGTTGATATTAATGGGCTTGTATCCTATTTTCTGAGATAAAGATTACCCCCCGCACTTCCCCAAACCCTACCCGCACCCCATCACGCTCAGCGCAACCGCGCATAACCACCTCGTCGCCATCCTGCAGGTACGTGCGTTCGCTGCCGTTAGATAACCGCAAGGGCTTGGTTCCGCCTTCGGTCAATTCCAAGAGGCATCCCCGGCCATCCGGTCCGCTGATGGTACCCGTGGCCAGCAAATCGCCGACACGTAGGTTGCAGCCCGACACGGTATGGTGGGCTATTTGTTGGTGAATATTCCAGTAGATATACCGGGCGTTGGTGCGGCAGACGGTTGTTTCGGTGGCTGCATTTGGCGTCTCCGTGGTCTGTGTCCCCACAGACCCTCGACGTGGAAGGTCTGTGGGGACACAGACCACGGTGTTTGGCTTGATCGCCACTTCCAGATTGACGTCAAAATTTAAAGCACCGCTGGTCTGCAAGTAGGGGAGAGGCACAGGAGACTGCTCCGGCCCCGCTACCCGAAACGCTTCCAGCGCGTCCAGCGTCACGACCCAGGGCGACATCGACGACGCGAAATTCTTGCCTAAAAATGGCCCGAGTGGCTGGTATTCCCAGCGCTGAATGTCCCGCGCCGACCAGTCATTGAATAGTACGCAGCCAAAAATGTAGTTCTCCGCATCATCCGTCGAAATGGGAACACCCAACGCTGAATTTTTCCCAATAATAAAACCCAACTCCAACTCATAATCCAACGCCTGGCTGGGGCTGAAAACGGGTTCAGTAGCACCAGCGGGCAGTATTTGCCCCCACGGTCGCCGAATGGGCGTTCGCGACACTACAATGGACGACGCCCGACCGTGGTATGCCACGGGCAGGTGCTTCCAGTTGGGCAAAAGCGGATTGTCGGGCCGGAAGAGTTGGCCGACATTGGTGGCGTGTTCCAGGCTCGAATAAAAATCGGTGTAATCGCCGATGGCCACGGGCAGGTGCATGGTGGCGTCGGCTTGGCGGATGAGTATCCACTCGGCAAACTGGTGCAGCACCGAGTCCGGTTGGGTGAGTTGTTCCTGTAGGATGTTCCTGACCTTGCGGGCTACCGGACGCCCCAGGGCTATAAATTCATTCAGCGTGCTTTGCTGATAAGCGGCATCTGCTACTTCGCTGGGGTGCAGAACGCCAAATCGAGCGGCGGCAGCCAAGTCGATGATCCACTCGCCAATGGCTACCCCGACCCTGGGCGGCTCCGATTTGCTGCTAAAAATGCCAAAGGGCAGATTGTGCAACGAAAAATCGGAGTCCGGTGCAATCTCGAGCCACGGAGAGGAATGCGTCATTTTTATGGTTAAAATTGTTTTGAATCGATTCAGCTTACCTCGACCCCAGCGGCAGATTTCGTCGCGTCTTTTTTCAATATGGCGTCGATCTCCGCCACCGAGCCGTATAGCTGTTCGTAGGAATCGATGACAAAATAGTGTTTCTGGTAGCGGTCGATCTGGTAAGGCGTTTCGAGCAATTCGGCCACGTCGAAAGTAAGCTTCGGCACGTCGTCGCGCAGACAGTATTCGCTCTCGCCGGGCGAGGAAATGATGCCGCCTCCGTATATTTTCAGTTCACCTTGCTCCCGAATCATCCCGAACTCCACCGTGTACCAATACAGCCGTGAAAGCCGTTGCAGTGCCACCTCGTCGTCAATGAAGCGCAGGGCGACTCTGCTCAAATCGGCCATGAAATCACAGAAAGCCTGATTACTCAGTAGTGGCACGTGGCCGAAAGTGTCGTGAAACATATCCGGCTCTTCCAAATAATCCAGTTGCTCGGGCTTGCGCAGCCAAGTAGAGGCCGGAAACTGCCGATTGGCCAGGTGCTGGTAAAATTCCTGGTGCGGAATCAGCCCCGGCACCACGTACACCTCCCAGCCCGTCAGTTTGCGCAAACGCGGGTTGGTATCCTCGGCAAAGTTCGGAATCCGGTCGGCCACAAAACCGACCTTATCCACGCCACCAAGGTAGGCCTCGCTGGCGATGCGCGGCAAAACTTCCATCTGCCGCTCAAACAACTGCCGCCACATCGCGTGGTCGGCAGGGGTGTATTTTTGATACGGTTGTACCATGTTGGAGTGTTGGTCTTTTTGGTCAGGGGCCAAGGGTTAAAAGGTTAAACGGCGTTTTCTGATTTCATTTTCTCTAATAACTCAAAAAACTTTTAACCTTTTAACCATTAACCGTTTAATCCCAATTTTTAAAGCGTTCCCCGCAATTCCTGCTCTCTTTCGATCGCTTCGAAGAGGGCTTTGAAATTTCCTTTTCCGAAGGATTTTGCGCCTTTGCGCTGGATGATTTCGAAGAAGAGCGTGGGGCGGGGCATGATGGGTTTGGTGAAAATTTGTAAAAGATAACCCTCGTCGTCGCGATCCACTAGGATGCCTAGTTTTCGGAGTTCGTTCAGTTCCTCATCTATGTGGCCAACGCGACTCAGAAGATCGTCGTAGTAGGTATTCGGGACTTGTAAAAATTCCACGCCACGGTTTTTCAATTGCGTTACGGTAGCGACGATGTCGTCCGTCGCAACGGCGATGTGCTGGATGCCGGGACCATCGTAAAAATCAAGGTACTCTTCAACCTGCGACTTTTTGCGGCCTTCGGCGGGTTCGTTGATCGGGAATTTGATGCGGCCATTGCCATTGCTCATCACCTTGCTCATCAGGGCGGTGTAGTCGGTCGAGATGTCCGTATCGTCGAAGGACACCAACTGGTTGAAACCCATTACCTCGCCATAGAATTTCGTCCAGACGTTCATCTCGTTCCAGCCCACGTTACCCACCATGTGGTCCACGTAGCGCAGCCCGACGGGCGCGGGCTGGTAGACTGGTTGCCACGCCTTAAAACCGGGCAGAAAGAGGCCATCGTAGTCTTTTCTCTCCACAAAAACGTGTACCGTGTCGCCGTAGGCATGAATACCCGAGCGTACTACGCGGCCGTGTTCATCTTCTTCCACGGTAGGTTTCAGAAAAGATTTGGCCCCGCGTTGAGTAGTTTCCTCGTAGGCGCGGGAGGCGTCGTCCACCCACAGCGCCACCACACGCACCCCGTCGCCGTGGCGGTCGATGTGCTGGCCGATGGCGGTGTTTTTGGTTAGAGGCGAGGTCAGCACCAGGCGGATTTTATCCTGTGCCAGTACGTAGGACTCGCGGTCGTGCAGGCCCGTTTCCAGTCCTGCGTGGGCCAGCGGCTGAAAGCCGAAGGCTGTCTGAAAATAATGCGCCGCCTGCCGGGCATTTCCTACATAAAGTTCCAGATAATCCGTACCATTCAGCGGCAGGAAGTCTTTGGTTTTGGTTGGTTTTTCTAGTTCTAGCGTTTCCATTTCTTTAGTGGACAATTGACAGTTGACAGGTACCAGGTACCAGGTACCTAAATTACTATCTCATAATTCATAATTCATATCTTAAATCTCCCAGCTCCGATAGTACTTCCCATCATCGATGGCCAGTGCGGCTTGGGTGAGCATGAGGGGGCGGAAGGTGTCCACCATCACGGCCAGTTCCTGGGTTTCTTTCTTGCCGATGCTGCGCTCGTAGGCCCCCGGATGCGGGCCGTGCGGAATGCCGCCGGGATGCAGCGTGAGGTGGCCCGGCGCAATGTCGTTACGGCTCATGAAGTCGCCGTCCACGTAGTACAGCACCTCGTCGGAGTCAATGTTGCTGTGGTTGTAGGGCGCAGGAATGGCCAGCGGGTGGTAGTCGTAGAGCCGGGGGCAAAACGAGCAGACCACGAAAGCGTCGGTCTGGAACATCTGATGCACGGGCGGCGGCTGATGCACCCGGCCCGTAATCGGTTCGAAATCGTGGATCGAAATGCCCCAGGGGTAGTTGTAGCCGTCCCAGCCCACCACGTCGAATGGGTGCGTGGCGTAAGTGAGCAGGTGCAGGGCGTTTTGTTTTTTTATTTTGATCAAAAAATCACCCGACTCGTCGTGCGTTTCCAGGTCGGTGGGCAGCTTATAGTCGCGCTCGCTGTAGGGCGCGTGTTCTTTCAATTGCCCAAAATGATTGCGGTAGCGGCGCGGCGTTTCCAGCGGCGAGTGCGACTCCAAATACAGCAGCCGGTTGTCTTCGGTGTCGAACGAAATCTGGTAAATCATCCCGCGCGGAATGACCAGATAATCACCGTACTCAAACGGAATGGAACCGAAGGCGGTGCGCAGTTTGCCGCTACCTTTATGGATGAATAGCAGTTCGTCGGCGTCGGCGTTTTTATAAAAATAATCGGTCAGCGAATGGCGCGGTGCCGCCACGCCCAGCGTGACGTCCTTATTCACCAGCAGCGGCACCCGGCTATCCAGGAAATCGTCCATCGGCTTCACCGAAAAGCCGAGCAACTTCCGCATCGTCAGGTTGTTTTCCACCGCTATTTTCGGGCTGACGTCCTGCGGCGGAGCCACTGCTTTGACCTGCGTGGGTGGCTGCAAGTGGTACAACAGCGACGACGTGCCCTCGAATCCCACCGTGCCGAAAACCTGCTCGTGGTAGAGGCCACCGTCCGGCTTCCTGAACTGCGTGTGTCGCTTATGCGGGATTTCGCCGAGTCGGTGGTAGATGGGCATAACCTGAAAATTTGTTGTGGGAAACAGCCATATAGTTGTTTGTGCAACAATTATACAAACAATTTACTATTTCAACAAATTTTTGGGTTATTTATTGTTAGAAGTGGGCTGTCAAATGAGATTGATTGCCCGACTTTTTGGTAAAAGAGAAGCCCCACTCGTTCAATGTGGGCGACCAGATCAGGGTTTTCTATTTTCTGTAAAATGGAAAGATCGATTTTGTAGGGCAGCAAAAGGTCATCCAGGTCATTTTCAATAGCAAACAGGACGGATAGCGTCAGATCTTCGCCCAGCAGGGTGAGGTCGATGTCGGAATTGTAGCGGTAATTGCCTTTGGCCCGCGAACCATAAAGGAGTGTTTTTCCCACCTGGGGGTAGTTGGCCAAAACCCCTTGAACTTGTTCGATGTCTTCGTCCGCTAAGCCGTATCTCATTGCTTGCTCCTTTTTTTATCCATCAAATCCTTGAAGTCCAGGAATAGCGGATGGTAGTGATTCATTATTTTGAGAAA
>JBBSKK010000277.1:0-5239 GCA_038256395.1 Cytophagales bacterium
AAAAACATCGAACAGCCCTACATGACCGAATGGACCTGGAACTCGGTCATCGTGTACGCCCGGCTGCTGCCGACCGCCAACGCCGATCACGCGCAAGCTAGCATGAAGGATATTTTCCGGCGGTATGCCAATTTTGACAATGGCGAAGTACCCGTGCTGCACCCAATGACGGAGATGCACCTGTATTCCAACTACAAAGACGGCAAAGTAGCGGGCGGACGCATCGAATACGTGCGGATTTTTTCGTTGGTGGCGCTGTTTATTTTGCTGATCGCCTGCATCAATTTTATGAATCTGGCCACGGCGCGTTCGTCGGTGCGGGCGCGGGAAGTGGGGGTCAGGAAAGTCGTGGGGGCCAAAAGATCGTCGCTGATTGCGCAGTTTTTGGGCGAATCTCTGCTGATGAGTTTGCTGGCCGCCGGGCTGGCGCTTTTCCTGGTGTTGTCGGTGTTGCCCGCCTTCAACGCGCTGTTCGACAGTAAGCTAATCCTCGATCTGAGCGACCCTTCGTTTTGGTTGCTGGCCGGAACGCTGATTTCGATCACCGGACTTTTGTCGGGTAGCTACCCCGCGCTGTTTTTATCGGCCATGCGGCCTTTGAGTATATTGAAAGGCTTCACCAAGGTGGGCACAGGGCCAGCATTGTTCCGGCGGACGCTGGTGGTGTTGCAATTTTCCCTCTCCATTTTTCTGATTGTCGGGATGTTGGTCATTGGGTCACAGATGAAATACCTGCGTACCAAAAATCTGGGTCTGGATCGCGAAAACGTGGTGTATATTCCATTGGAAGGTGCATTCGAACAAGCTCCGAAAAGCGCCTTATTCCGGGATGAAGTGCTTCGCCAACCAACCATCGCCTCGGCTACCCTCACCAGCCAAATACCCGTAGATGTGCATAACAGCACGACAGATCTGGCCTGGCCGGGCAAGGATTCCAATCGACGTGTCGAGGTTTCGACGATGAATATCGGCAGCGATTTTATTCGTACCATGAACATTACGTTGGTTGCTGGTCGCGATTTCCGGGCTGAGGGCGCGGCGGATTCTTCCAATTACCTTATCAACGAAACGGCCGCCAAATTGATGGGCATGAGCGACCCGGTCGGTCAGGAAATAACTTTTAATCGGGGCAAGGGCCGCGTGGTGGGGCTGATGAAGGATTTTCACCTCAACTCGATGCACCAATCGATAGCGCCGTTGGTACTGTCCTTCTATCCCGAAAATACCCGCTATCTTTTGGTCAAAACCCGCGCCGGACAAACGCCGTCGGCCCTCGCCGCCCTCGAACGTATCAACAAAGAACTGAATCCCAGCTATCCTTTCGACTACCATTTTGTGGACGAAGCTTACGAGCAACTTTACCAGTCGGAGCAGCAGGTCGGTACGCTGGTCAATTATTTCGGTGTTCTGGCTATTCTGATTTCCTGTCTGGGATTGTTCGGACTTGCCGCCTTCACCGCCGAACAGCGCACCAAGGAAATCGGCGTCCGCAAGGTATTGGGCGCTACAGTGATGAGCATCGTGCGGCTTTTGTCCACGGACTTTTTGGGGCTGGTACTTGTCGCGCTCGTGCTGGCAACGCCGCTGGCGTGGTGGGCGGCGCATGAATGGCTGAGTACGTTTTCGTACAATGTCGGGCTTTCGTGGGGAGTCTTTGCCCTGGCCGGGTTGCTGGCCGTTGGCGTCGCGCTGCTGACGGTAAGTTTTCAGGCGGTGAAAGCGGCGTTGATGAATCCCGTGAAGAGCCTGCGGTCTGAATAAGGAGGAAAGAATGAAAGGAGGAAAGATGGAAAGTAACTGATACCTGCTCCTTTTATCCTTTCTTCCTTGCTCCCTTCCTCCTCATGAACTAACTAAACCATACACCTAAAAAGATGCTATCCAACTACCTAAAAATCGCCTGGCGCAACCTTTGGAAACACAAGCTGTTTTCCATCATCAATATATTCGGCCTGGCGGCCGGGATGACGGTCTGTTTATTGGCCTTAATCCCGGTAAAAGACGCCTTCGACTACGACAAATTTCATCCTTACCCAGACCGCACTTACCGCATCCTGACCGATGTCGAGCAGAAAGAAAGCGGCAAAACTTCCGTGGCTACCTCGCCGCTGCCGCTGGGTGCGGCTTTGGAAGCGCAGTATGGTTTTGTCGAGAAAACGGCCCGCATTTACTATGGGCTGGGCAATGAAGTAACGACCGACGCCAAATCGTTTTTCGTCAACGGAGCTTTTGTGGATGCCTCCTTCTTCGATTTGTTCGGCTTTCGGTTTATCATGGGTCAGCCCGCCGTGGCTCCGCGCACGGTCGTGATTTCCGACCGCACCGCCGAGCGTTTCTTCGGAACGGCCAGTCCGTTGGGGAAAGTGTTGACGCTGAAAAACCAGGGAATGTTCACCATCACGGGTGTGCTGGCTACCAAAACCCATAAATCACACCTGAAATTCGATCTGCTGGCTTCGATGGCCACCGTGCCGCTGCTGGAACAAAGCCAACAGATTAGTCCACAGCTCAAAAGTTGGCGGAGCTACTGGGACGCTTCTTCCTTTACCTACGTGCTGCTCCGCGAGGGTACCCCTCGCCGCGCCCTCGACGGGGCTTTGCAGGTTTTGGCAAAACAGGGCAACGAGGCACTCGGGCCGCAAACTGACCAAACCTACGCGTTGCGGTCGCAGGTGCTTTCCCACATTTCACCCGCCCTCGAACAACTGCGCAAGAGTACTTGGGAACCCACGATAGGTAGTGTGCTGGCGCCCGCCGCTCTGGCATTGGTCATTTTGCTGATGGCCGGATTCAACTACGTCAACCTTACTTTGGCCCGTTCGCTGAGCCGTGCCCGCGAGGTGGGCATCCGCAAGGTGGCCGGGGCGCAACGTCGGCAGATCGTCGGGCAGTTCCTGACCGAGTCGGTCATACTAGGACTATTTGCGCTGGGATTGTCTTTCATTTTCCTAACCCTAATGGATAACCCGCTTATCCGCCGCATGAATGATGGCGTCGAACCCGACCTGACGCTGTGGGCGTGTTTCCTGGGCTTCGCGCTGCTAACCGGGATTTTGGCCGGACTGGCCCCGGCGCGAATACTGTCGAGCTACCAGCCCGCCAACGTGCTGCGGGGGCGGTTTGGCGAAGGGATGTTTCGGGGTATGGGGCTGCGCAAGGGGCTGATGGTGGCGCAGTTCGCGGTGTCGCTGGTGTTCATGGTTTTTGTGACGGTGATGTACCAGCAGTTTCGGTACATGGCCACCGCTTCCTACGGTTTCGACCGCGAGAACAGCCTGAACATTCCCGTTTCGCCCCAAAACTACCGGCTCGTGGCCGAAGCGTTCAACCAATTGGCGGGCGTCGAGCGCGTGGGCGCCACGATGCAGCCGCTGGGATTTCACGCGGATTATTTGAATATTTCTCCCGATCGGTTCCAAAATTCCATCCCTGCCAACGCTCATTTTACGGAAGCCAATTACGTGCAAAACATGGGTCTCAAACTGGTAGCGGGGCAAACCCTACCTCTTTCGGTATCCGACTCGGCGGGACGCTTTGTGCTGCTCAACGAAAAAGCCGTGACCGCCCTGCGTTTCAAAAGTCCGCAGGAAGCCGTGGGGCAACTCCTCTGGCTGAGCGACAGCAGCGAAGTGCAGGTGGCCGGGGTGTTGCAGGATTTCAATTACCAAAATTTAGCCCACCCACTGAACCCGTTGCTGTTGCAGTACAAACCGAGCGAATTTCACTACCTGAACGTGAAAGTCAGCCCGCACCGCAAGACTGCGGTAGTAGCCGAGTTGGAAAAAGCCTGGCAGCAACTTTACCCCCGAGAACCGTTCACTTACGAATGGACGGACGAGACGCTATACAATCATTATTTCCACCTCGAAGACTTATCCGGCCTTGGCTTGATAGTGGCTATAGCGCTGTCGGTCGCTTGTCTGGGCTTGCTGGGGATGGTGTCTTATTCCACCGAAACGCGCACCAAGGAAGTGGGCATCCGCAAGGTGATGGGCGCTACCGTGGCGCAGATCGTTCTGTTGCTGTCGAGCGGCTTTGTGCGGCTGCTGCTCATTGCCGGGGTCATCGCTTTACCGCTGGGCTACCTGGCCGGAGAAATGTTCCTGCACGAATTCGCCCACCGCATCGCGCTAGGCGTCACGGGGCCGCTGCTATGTTTTGTAGTGATGCTATTGATTGGCGGCCTGACCGTTGGCTGGCTGACGTTCCGGGCGGCAAACGAGGACCCGGCGAAGTCGTTGCGAACTGAATAGCCCTTCACCCTTCAAATATCTCGCTCAATTTGAGCTGAATATTCGTCACGGGATCGGTGATGGTTCCTTCGACGGCGGTGATTTGGTGTTGGTCGGGGAACAGGATCGAAACGGTCTGGACGGTCGGCACGATCAGCCAAACGGACTTGACACCGGCCGGGAAATGTTTGGCATAGATACGGCCGGTCAGACTAGCCAAACTCTGCTCAGGCGAGAGGATTTCAATCGTGGTCAGCGGCACTTCCTGAACGATGATTTCATCTACGAGCCAGTTAGCCTTGCGTTTCGGCATGATGCACAAGTCGGGACGAGTTTTGCCGGAAGCAAAGTCGAAATCCAGTTCGGTCAGAATGCTGAATTGCTGGCGGTAAGCTAGTTTTAACAAAAAAGCCAAATGGCTCTGCAATTCGGCATGATTGAAACTTGACATTTTTTCGTCCTGCAAATCTTCTAACTGTTCTAAATCCTCGATCAACTCAATAACCTCTGCCATAATCGAATGCGTTTGTTTTTCCAAAGATAGCCATAAATCCCAATAACCATGCTCCTGAATTATCTCAAAATCGCCCTCCGCCACTTCCGGCGGCAAACGTTCTTTTCCCTCATCAACCTAACGGGCCTGGCCGTTGGTTTGGGGGCTTGCTGGCTCATCGGACTGTACGTGCAGCACGAGCGCAGCTACGACGCCTTCCTGCCCAATGCCGACCGCATTTGTGCCGTAGCCTTCGACCTCAAAGCGGGCGACCAGGAAGCCGTGACCACCAACACGCCGCCGCCCGTCGGGCCGCGTCTGGTCGAGGATTTTCCCGAAGTTGAAATGGCCGCCCGGACGTTCAATTTGGGCAGCGTGATCGTTCAGCGCGAAGCCATGGAGGGCAAAGAACCCATTACTTTCAACGAGTACAACAACGTCCTGGCCGCCGACACGGCTTTTCTGGAACTATTCGGCTTTCCGATGGTGGAAGGCAACGCCACTTCTGCCCTCG
>JBBSKK010000278.1:0-5238 GCA_038256395.1 Cytophagales bacterium
CACCAGCGTGCCGTCGATGCGCTCCTGGGTGGCAAAGTCGTTCCCGACGTCGTTGACAAGGTACTGAGCACCCGTTTCCAGGGCAATTTTATCGGTGAGCGGATCGGTGTAGTCCAGCTTATAAGTGTAATCAGCTTGCTGGAAATTGGTTACGGTGCGTTGGTCGTTGTTAAAGTTATCGCCTGACACCTGGGTATTGATGAATTCGGAGGACTGATCTTTGCCGAAAAAGCTACCAATGGCGCTAAAAAGTAGGACGTGTTTGTCGTTGTCCTCGAACTTTTTCTCGTATTGCAGCTCGTACTGGTACTTCGGATTGGTCGCCTCGGTGGTTTCGCGGCGATTCCACCGGGACACGATGGCTCCGCTGCTATCGGAAAGGCTGAAATCGAAGCGCGAAGGCTGCTTCTCGATTTCGTAGGCAAAGTTACCCGATAGCGTAACGACGTTGAGCGCGTTGATATGGTAATCGGTACCGAGAATGACGTTGTAGAAATTCTCGTTGCGGTACTCGGCCCCTTCACTACGGACGGCGGTGTTCCTGATCTTGTCGCGGTTAATGGAGTTGGCGTACTCCGGCAGCGAGCGGTAGCCCACACCCAGTTGAGTAAAAAGATTAAACTTTTCGGTTCGGCGGTTCAGGCTCACGCCCAGGCTGTGGTTGTCGGGGATGCCGGTATTGAGCGTAACGGAGCCGTTCAGGCCCTTCTTTTCTTCTTTTTTCAGAATGATATTCAAAATACCGGAAGTACCCTCGGCATTATACTTGGCCGATGGGTTGGTGATGACCTCCACGCTTTCGATCATATCGGCGGTGATGGTACCCAGCGCGTTGCTCTGCTGGTCGGCCATAATCGAGGGTTTGCCGTCGATCAGTATTTGTACCCCAGCGCTACCCCTCAGCGTGATCTGTCCCTCAATGGTCACATTCACCGAAGGCACGTTATTCAGCACTTCCAGGGCGCTCGCCCCGGTGCTGGCCAGATCTTGCCCGACGTTGAAAACGCGCTTGTCCAGCTTGAATTCCGTTCGTGATTTTTCGCCCCTGACCACTACCTCCTTCAAGGCCCGGCTGTCTTCCGCCAACTGGAAAGTTCCCGCATCGACCTTTCCTTCTTTAATAGTAATATCCCGTTTGGCCTGAGACTCATAGCCGATGAAGGTGACTTCTACGAAAAAGTCTTTCGCGCTGGTCTTGATGCTGAATTTTCCGTTTTCGCCGGTGGTAGTGCCGGTAATGGCTTCGCCCGTTTCCTTGTTGCCAATCATAACCGTGGCAAACTGGACGGGTTGCTGGCTTGCCTTGTCTTTGACGGTTCCCGTGACGGTAACCTCCGCATTTTGGGCGATCGCGCCCGTTGCCGTAAAAATTAAGCTCAGTAAGATTATTATATTTTTCATGTCCGTTTTTTGAATACCAGCCGAAGCTGCATTTTGTTTCCGCTTTTTACAAAGAACGGGGAACGAACGGACGGGAAAAAACCTAATCGACGGACTGGGGGAAACTATCTACCAAACCGCCCATAGAGCCTATGTAATCTGCAAAAGCTAACTAAGCGGTATCGTTCATCCGCAAGCTGGATGGCTACAATATTTCTTCCTTCCTATATGGAAAAAAGGTTAAATCGCCCTACGATTTTCTTTGGTATTACGGGCGCGTCGGTGAGTTGGCCGACATCCGAAAGGGCCAGTGGATACTCCATTTTCAGGAACCCTCCGAGCGGTGAGAAAGATTAAAGTTTCCATAATATCAGATATTTTTTGCCTGCGAAGTTAACCATTTGGCTGGGCATTTCATTCCAAAAGCCGGACGTACAAACTCACTCATACGCCAACCAGGCCGTCGCCACACAATCTTTGTTTGCTTCAAACCGGATCCACCGCGCCTCGAACTCCTCCGGAAAATCGTGCGTAAACGTCTCCCCCGGTTTTACAGTCACTTCCTGGTAGTTCATCCAGGGCCCATGGCCAATGGGATTGACCTGGATTTGAAAAGTCACGGGCTGTGAAGATTTGTGCGAGAGTTTCAAGCCCTTTTTGTCATAAAAACCAATAAGGTAGGGATCCGAAGGTGTACCCAACTTTACCTGCGAATCTTTCCATGGCCCCCCATGTCCGACGGGCTTGCCGAGTTTCCAAAGGTCGTCGATAGTACCCGCCCAGACTTTGGCCTTGCCGTCGTTCGAGGTGATAACGTGTTCGCCAGCGGGCGCATTTTTATTCAAACCCGTCATTAACAACAATCCTCGATAGGATGCGTAGTCGTGAATACCCAGCGAGTGGGAGGCCACGGGGCGGATTTTGGCGAAGCCGTCGGCGTTCTCGGCGGGGAGTTCGTAGAACGTGCCGTGGACGTCGAGCAGGTCGCGCTCGGTGGCTACTTCGCGGGCAATGCGCAACTGGCCGTCATTGCTTTTTTTAGTGAATTTTTCATCACCCAGCGGCAGACGCCAACGGCGTCCGCTGTCATCCACGATTAAGACAGAAGAGTTCTCGACGGTGATGACGTTCTTGGGAATGGCAAACTTCTCGCGGATGAACTTAGCAGTAGGCGGATCGTCCTTTTTAACTAAATTCATTTGGGCATCCAGTTCATAGTAGCCGCTTTCGGAATACTTGCCACCCTTGAACTCCCCGGCGAGTAGTCCCAACGCTCGGCGGTTGTCGCCGAGGCCGTACATTTGCCCGCCCAGGTAGTCGGAAGTGCCGATTCCGGTCAGTCCGGCGAAAATTTTGTCCTGATCTTTGGCGTAGCGCGACTCGTCGCGGTAGTTGAAATTGACGGTAGCCTTCGTGGCGTGGCTGCTCTTTACCCGCACCCATTCGCCCTTGTCCTTTTCCTTAAAACTGACCGCTCGGGCTTGGTTGGGTTCTACTTTTACCGAAAAAATCGGCTGCCAGTCGCCCTTTCCGTCTTCATCCGTTTCAAAAGTAAACATCGCCGTTTGTACTCCCTCGTTTTTTATCCATGCCATGCGATGATCCCAGCCCGCGAACAAAAACGGGTCAGAAGGTTGGTCGGCCGCCACATTTTCTGATAGCCACACCGCTCCCTGCGCCGTGTTCGGCCCGAGTTGATCGGGCTTGTCGAAAGATGTAAACCAAAGGTTAGAGTTCGATTGCCCTGGCCCGCCGATGTCGCCCTTGATTTTGCGGGTGTTCAAAAACTCCTTCTGCGCCGAGTCGTCGCAGCCGAAAACCAGGCGATCGTTCCAGCGGGTGTAGTCGCCGATGACTTTCAAGTAGGCCGAGCGCGGACGGATGCCCGCCGTGTTTTGGGCCGTAAAAGTTTGGGGAAATTTCCAGAACATCCCGTGCATGGTCATGAGGTAGTCGGGCTTGCCTTCGGTACCGACATCGCGGATGCGCGGCCATTCGGTGTTCCAGCCGTGGGCACCGTCGTAGCTGTGGCTGGCCTTGGGAAGACGATAAAAACTCCATCCCTTTTTGGCGTCCCTGACGCCTAACAACACCGACTTATGATCCCAGCCCGTGGCCCAGATCGGGTCGGTGGCGGGATTGGCGTTGCCGTAAATCCCGCCCGACCCGGTCACTTCCACAAACTGGCTGCGGCGCACAACCTTCCAGTCTTTTCCATTCCACTCAGCTAAGGCACCCGATTCGATGTCGAACTGCTTCAAAGCCTCCTGGGACGCTTCGCCGTTGTTGGAATAGACCGCCACACCCTGGCCAGAGTAGTACCCTTTTCCATGCGCACCGGGTAGCGTAGAACCTTTTTGATTGGCTGTAATATCGTCTCCCTTCTTCTGTCGCACATTGGCATCCTCGTAGAACATTTTGGTTTTCAGCGTTTTGACATCCACCTCGTAGAAGCCTTCTTCCATCGTAGCCAAAAGAATCTTGTTTTTTGGGTCAGTCAGATGGCGGGCCAGCCCGGTGTAGCGGCCTGGTGCTTCTTTGTACGAAATCGTCCTGACGTTCCGCTGCGCGTCGATAGCGTGCGGGCCGATGAACAACTGGTTGCTCTCGCGGTGAATCATTCGGTCGGCGGGGGTGCCTCCCGTGCTTTCGGGCCGGACGATTTGCTGCAAATCATCCGTAATCTCGTAGAGCTTGTCCGAGGAACCGAAGGGAAAGTGAGGCGCGTAGGTCACTACCCACAGCCGCCCTGCCCAGGGAACCACCGCGCCCGTGCCGCATTCGCCCTCGTTGTTGTAGTAAGCGAGGTGCGGGTAAATGCCGCTGATTTGGCGCGGCTTGGGCTGGGCTTGAACGGGATTTAGAATTATAGAGAAAGCGAAAGGCAACGCAAGAAGCGCCACCGATTTGAAAGGAAATTTATTTATCAGCATTTTTTTCAAAACCAATTTTGACATTCAATTTATTTTTCAAAAACCTGACTCAGCGACCAGGATGCGTAGAGGTCGTAGCCGTAATATTGGTCTTTGGTTTTTTCCTTCAGCCGCCGCCAATCCACTTTTGCCTGAGCGTAGAAAGGTTCGGCCTTTTTGCCCAGAAGTTCGAAAGCACGGGCCGCCATGAGTAAATTGTAAGGATTTTCGGATTGTAGCGATTTGGCCAAAAAGGGCAGCGAATTGGCGCACCTGCCAAATCGGCAAAGCGTTTCGGCGGCGGTGATCGTGACGAAAGAATCGGAATCCGCTAGTTTTTTGTTCAGCACTTCCGCCACCGAATCATCCAGTCGATCCTGGTATTGCAGCCAAATCATGGTCCAGTAAACCACCAACGGATTCGGGTCGTCGAGGTAGGGGATGGCGGCTTCCTGCATAGTGTCCGATAGATAGAGCTTTTCCGATATTTCCAGAATCCTGGGCAGGGGATAAACCGAGCGATCCCGCAATTTTTCGTAAGGCGAAGTGCCCTCTGACACCGCGTACATATACGCCTCCGGGGCCAGACCGCTGTCATTGTACTCGACCATGTGCTTTGAATTCTCCGCTCTCAACTTTTCCAGAATCTCCTTGTAATTTGGGTCGAGGGCCAGATTTTTGGTTTCGTAAGGGTCGGTGGCAGGATGGTACAGCTCTTCGACGGGACGCTTTTCGAGCCACATGGATCGCTGGGCGTCGGTCATTCCGCTGCGCTCGGCCTTGCGTAATGCCGCGTAGAGTTCCTGCATGGTTTCGGATATGTCCGAGTAGTAATTAGGCTGAATCAGGGGTAGCTGCGGCATGAAATTCCTGACGTACCGATACTCTTTGGTTCGGACCGACCGGGTGACCTCGTAGGCTTCATCCACCCGATCGGCGGCTACGC
>JBBSKK010000279.1:0-5237 GCA_038256395.1 Cytophagales bacterium
AACGCTCAACAACATGGCGGACTCCAACGTGAAGTTGGGCGAGACGTTGAAGATTCCGAAGAGGTAAGGAAGTACCTGAGTACCTGAGTACCTGAGTACCTGAGTACCTGAGTACCTGAGTACCTGAGATAAAACAGATACTTGAGACTGCCTACTTAACCAACTAAAAAAAAACTTAGCGGGGCGTACTTAGGCACTTTGGAACTTAGGTACTTAACCACCATGCTGCACTCAAACCACCATGATACTAATCGACAACACCTGCGTAAGCGACGACATTGCCGACCAGTTCTTTGTCTGTAATTTGGACAAATGCCAAGGAGCTTGCTGCGTTGAGGGGGATTCAGGTGCCCCGCTGGAAGACAGCGAACTACCAATTATGAAGCGCATTTATCGCCATGTGGAGCCTTATTTGTCCGAAAAAGGTAAGGCCGTTATCGCGGCGGAAGGCGTTTATACCAAGGACTGGGAAGGCGACATCGTCACGCCCGTCATTGAGGGAAAAGAATGCGCCTACGCTTTTTACGATGAGAAAAATATCCTAAAATGCGGCATCGAAGCGGCTTACAACGACGGGAAAATAGACTTCAAAAAACCAATTTCCTGCCATTTGTACCCGATTCGCGTCACGAAGTATGAACAGTATCACGCCATCAACTACGACCGCTGGGATATTTGCAATCCGGCCTGTGCTTTCGGGGCGGAATTGGGCGTGCCGTTGTACAAGTTTTTGAAAGAGCCACTCATCCGTGCCTACGGCGAAGCCTGGTATGAGGAATTGGTCAGGGAAGTGGAGGAAAGAATTGCGGCTACCGATGGCGCAAAGTGATTTTTTTGAGAACGTGTACGAAGTAGTAAAGCTCGTGCCAGCGGGCCGAGTAACAACCTACGGAGCCATTGCCGCCTATTTGGGATCGAAGCGCGGAGCGCGGATGGTGGGTTGGGCGATGAACAACGCTCATGGACGCCCCGATGTCCCGGCCCATCGGGTAGTGAATCGGAACGGGGTTTTAACCGGAAAAAATTTCTTTGGCGGGGGCAGCGTGATGCAGAACTTGCTCGAAGCTGAAGGGGTAAAAATAAAAGGCGACCAACTGGCCGCCTTTCGGGAATGTTTTTGGGATCCGGGGATCGAACTATTATAGTCTTGCCTGCTTCTTGACTCCGGTTCTGATTTTTTTGTCTTCCAGGTATTCCACGTAGTAGGAACACCAAACGCCGGCTGTAATCGAGGCCATAAAGAATAGTAATGCTTCCATTGTAAAGTCTTGTAGGTGTAGTAGTATATGGTTTAATGGTGGACTTTGCAAAAAAACCAAACCAGACTATTCTATGTCGCATTTTATTCGAAAGTGGGGAACAGCTTTCTCATTTTTTTTACGATTTGCGTAGTTCATGTCCACGCTTCCCCATTCCCAGCGACACCAGCCACAGGCCGATAAACACCAGCACTCCATTCAAAATTAACCGCTCGAAACCCAGCTTGTAGCCATCCAGCCAGGCGGCGGAGTTTTCGTTGATGACGTAGGTTAGGATCGGGGCCACGACGCAGACGATCGGCACCAGCCGGTCGCGGACGGGGAGTTTCAGCAGCATTCCGAAACTGAACAAGCCCAGCAGTGGCCCGTAAGTGTAGCCCGCCAGGTCGAACACGGCCGTGATTACTTCCTTGCTGTTCAGTTGATTAAATATCAGAATCACGATATAGAACAGAACCGAAAAGCCGATATGCACCCAAAACTTGATGCGCGACCGCTGGGCTTCGGGCTTGCCTTCCACGTTCATGAAGTCCACGCAGAAGGCGGTTGTCAGGGCCGTGAGGGCAGAGTCGGAACTGGCGTAAGTAGCGGCGGTGATGCCGAGCAGAAACGTAATTCCGACCAGCACCCCCAGGTTGTTCAGGGCCAGCATGGGGTAGAAGTCGTCGGTTTTTTCCAGAAATGGAATGCCCTTCTCGGCGGCGTAGAGGTAGAGCAATGCTCCCAGCGACAGGAACAGTAAATTGACGATGACCAGCACCACCGTGAACCAGAACATATTCTTTTGTGCCTCCCCAATATTCTTGCAGGTAAGGTTTTTTTGCATGAGATCCTGATCCATGCCCGTCATGACGATAGCGATGAAAGCACCGCCGAAAAATTGCTTGAAAAAGTTCTTGGGGTCGTTGGCGTTCCAGTAAAATATCTTGGAATATTCGCTTTCGCGAATGGTGGAAACCATTTCGGAGAAGCCCGAAAGGTTAAGTTCACGGGCCACCAGCACGATCGTCAGTATTACCGCAGTAACCAAAAAGGTGGTTTGCAGCGTATCCGTGATGATAATGGTCTTGATGCCGCCTTTAAAAGTATAAATCCAGATGAGTAGAATGGTGATGGCTACGGCGACCTCGAACGGTACGCCGAGTGGGCCAAAAAGGGCGATTTGCAACACGCCCGCCGCCACGTAAAGCCGTACCGCCGACCCCAACGTGCGCGACAGCAGGAAAAACGCTGATCCCGATTTGTAGGACCAAAACCCAAATCGCTGATCGAAGTAAGAATAAATAGAAATGAGATTCAGGCGGTAATACAGCGGCATAAGGATGGTGCCAATCACCAGATAGCCCACGATATAGCCCAAAACTACCTGAAAATAAGAGAATTGAATATTTAGCACGGCCCCCGGCACCGATACGAAAGTAATGCCCGACAAGGAGGTGCCAATCATCCCGAAAGCCACCAGGTACCAGGGCGATTGGCGGTTAGCGGTAAAAAAAGTGGCGGTGTCGGCGCCTTTGGAAGTGTAAACGGAGACAATAATCAGCATCCCGAAGTAGGCGACCAGGATGGCGAGGGCAATGTAGGGGTTCATTAAGTCCTTCTTTTTGATTAATTTTGCAAACAAACGTAAATTTGACTGGAATGCAAACCGACATAGATACCGACATTGAACTTTTGGCAGAAACCGTGGAAACGGAAGTGCGCTCGCTCGTGGTGTTCAACGACGATGTGAACACTTTCGACTGGGTGATAAGCACCCTAATGGAAGTCTGCGAACACGCCCCAGAACAAGCCGAGCAATGTACTTTGATTATTCATTTCAAGGGGAAATGCTCCGTGAAGCAGGGAGAATTCGATTCGCTGGTGAGTATGCGCAACGAAATATGCCGCCGAGGCATTTCCGCCGAAATTCTTTGACGCTGCTCATGCTACTCCACGCCCGCTAGTTTATGAATTACCCTTCGCAATTGATTGAAAATGCCGTCAACGAGATTTCCAAATTGCCCGGCATTGGCAAAAAAACCGCCCTGCGCCTCACGCTGCACCTGCTGAAAAGAGAAGAGCCGCAAACCCGCACGCTGGCCGACGCCCTGCTGGCCATGCGCACCAAAACCCGCTTTTGCGCCCGCTGCCACAATATTTCAGACGGCGAACTCTGCAACATTTGCAGTAGTCCCAGGCGCGATGCTTCTTTGTTGTGTGTAGTCGTGGACACCCGCGACGTGCTGGCGATCGAGAACACCAGTCAGTTCAACGGCACCTACCACGTATTGGGTGGCATCATTTCGCCGCTGGAAGGCATTGGCCCCGCCGACCTGAACATCGAGTCGCTGCTGAGTCGCATCGGGGATGAGGAAATTAAGGAAGTTATCCTGGCCCTGAATCCTACCATGGAAGGCGACACGACGGCTTTTTATTTGCAAAAAAAACTAAAACCGACGGGGGTCAAAATCAGTACCATCGCCCGGGGCATCCCCATCGGCGGCGACCTGGAATACGCCGACGAGGTCACGCTGGGGCGGAGCATCGTAAGCCGGGTGGCCTATGATTGACGACTGTCTTAGGAAACCACGAGTAGTTTTCCCTGTATATTTTGTTCATTGTCTGATGATTAGAAAGGCAACTTGGTACAATTGTTTTGCACTTTAAAAGTGAAGTATTTTTCATAAGTATTAATCAAAAAACCCCAAAAATGAAAATCAAACTATTAAGCATTATGGCCGTCGTCTCGGTAATGGCCATGAGCTGCCAGGAAACCAAGAAAGAGGACGCGGAAGACACCGCCATGACTGATAATTCCGCCATCACCATAGAAAGACTGGAAGGCTCTGCACAATTTCCTGCTTCTTCCCTGGCGTTGGAAAAGCCAACCGACACGAAAATAAACGCTGCGGGCGAAGTTGATTTTGCTTTTAAAGTGGGTGATTACGAACTGGGTACCCAAACCGATAGCCCCGTAAAGTCGATGCTCGCTAATTCGGACAAAGGGCAGCACATCCACTTTATTCTGGACAACGATCCCTATTCGGCGCATTATGAGCCTGATTTCAAGAAGGAAATCTCGGCGGGAACGCACTACCTGGTTGCCTTCCTGAGTCGCTCTTACCACGAGTCGGTGAAGAACGCCAACTCCTTTGTGGCTAAAAAGATGGTCGTGGGCGATGCTGGAGATGATATGAACGTCGATCTGGACAAACCCACCCTGATTTACAGCCGCCCCAAAGGTGAGTACAGCGGGGCGGATACCGAAAATCTGCTGCTTGATTTCTTTTTGCTCAATACTACCTTGTCAGAAAGTGGCAACAAAGTACGGGCGACCATCAATGGCAAAGAATTCATGATCACCGATTGGGCACCCCAAGTCATCAAGGGACTTCCCAAAGGCGAAGTGACCGTCAAGCTCGAACTGCTCGACGCCAACGGAACCTTGATCCCCGGTGGATTCAACGAAGTCACCCGCACGGTGACGCTGAAAGAATAAGGAGAATGCTTTCGGCTTTCGGCTTTCGGCAAAATAAAAAAGCTGGGTTTAGCACAATGCTAAACCCAGCTTTTTTTGTAGAAAAGGTGGCCGATTGCCGAAAGCCATTTGCCCTAATTGCAATAATCGCTAATAACCTTATAGGCAGGTGTGTAGCCTAATTCCCCGGACTTGCTCAGGTCGAGGCAGCCACCGTTGACGTCGCCAAGACTGTGCTTGATAATGCCGCGCACATAGTAGGCTTCCGAGTATTTAGGGTTAATTTTTATAGCGCTGCTGCAATCGAGGATGGCTTCCATTTGGCTGCCGATGGACGAGTGTACCAAGCCGCGAGTGAAGTAGGCTTCGGCGAAAGTGGGATTGAGGGCGATTGCGCTATTCAGATCGGCGATGGCCCCCTTACTGTCGCCGCTCTTGTTTTTGGCCAGGCCGCGAATGAAGTACGCCTCGGCCCGCTCGGATGATAATTCGTTGATTTTGATGCTTTCCTGCACTAC
>JBBSKK010000280.1:0-5235 GCA_038256395.1 Cytophagales bacterium
AAAAATATTGTTGGCTATTCGGTACCAGATTTTCCTGCGCCCGCTGGTAGTCGTGCCTTAGCGAGTCGGTTGTTTTGTTGAGTGTCTCAATGTTTTGCATAAACTGATGGTACTTGAACATATCCTCGTCTGTCTTCTTCATGCCGAAAGATTCCATACTCACCGTCATCTCGTAGCGGTCGAAGCGACTTTCCATGAAACTCGTGTTCTTATTGGCATTATCGTTTGAAGTACTCAGATAGGCCATCGAGCGATCCTGGTTGGCATTGTCCATTTCCTGGTAGTTGTTGCCGCTGAAAAGTTCGATTTTCAGATAGCCGTTGTTGTTGATGGGGTACATTCTGCCCGAATCGGCTAAAATAACCTGCCTGTTGCCTTTATCGTAAGAGGGGACTTCGTGCTTGTAAATAATCATCCCCAGCATCGTTTTGGAGTTGGGGACCTTCTTGTTTACCTTGATACTATAGCCCGGCAGATCATTATAGAATATCCCCTCCTTAATGTTCAGGGTTGCCTTAGTCATTTTGATGTCGTAGAGCAGACTGTACCCTTTCAAATTAGCCCATGGAACGACCCGGTCGTTATAAAAAAAGGAGAAAATGCTGACGAAAAGCGCCACGAAGAACAGCGGCATCATCACCCTGACCACCGAAATTCCGGCACTTTTCAGGGCGGTCAGCTCGAAGAACTCGCCCAGATTGCCGAAGGCCATCAGCGAAGAAAGCAGCATCGCCAGCGGCAGGGCGATGGGGACGGTACTCATGGCGAAGTAGGTGAACAAGCGCGAGTACTCGGACAAACCTACGTCCTTGGACACGAATTCATCGATGTAAAAAATCACGATTCGCATCAGAAAGATGAAAACCACGACCGATAAAGTGATGACAAAAGGCCCCCAGAAGGATTTTAGGACCAGTTTATCGATTTTTTTCATGAGCTACCCACGATTTCTTTCAGACTATCGATCAAGCCCCCCCACACGGCAGAACGTTCGACTTCGTCCATATTTTGTGAATAATCAACGACCCGCAGGTAGGTGGATTGCGTCAGGTCGCTTACTTCGAGCTTCATTTCCACGTAGTTTCTCTCGTCCGAGTCCGCGCCTTTCTCCCCATTTTCCAAAAATTCAAAACGAACCGACTTGTTGAGGCGATGCGAAGTTCGCTCGGCGGGGTGGCTCTCGCCGTCCCATTGAAAATCGAAACGCCCATCGGGCAGGATGGTCACCTTTTCGGCAAACCACTGCTCCAGCCCGGCGGCCGTGCTCATGTACGGATACAGTACCTTATGTGAGGAACGTATCTCGAATTCGGTGGTAAACAAATGCTTTTCCATAGTTAAGGAGGATTTTTTGCTGTTAAAAGCTCCACCATCGGTCAATTACACGACGTTAGTGCCAAAAGAAGTCTTGTAATGTAAGATTCCAATCCGAAATAACCAAAAATGTTTGCGGCATTATTTTTTTCACCTTAGCTTTGCACCTCAATTCGGCGGGGTAGCTCAGATGGTTAGAGCGCAGGATTCATAACCCTGAGGTCGGCAGTTCGATCCTGCTCCCCGCTACTTGTACGATAGGGCGAACCAGCAACGGTTCGCTTTTTTTTGTTTAAGGGTTTAATTGTTGAAAAGTTTAATTTTTACGGATGAATGCCTTGTCGTGGCAGCGCACGCTTTAAGTATTTAGTCAGGTCATAAACTTTTACTTACAAAATCAATGCTGAACGCTCCATCAAATTCAACTCTTAAACCCTTCAACTTTTCAACCGCCACGGGGCGCCCCTATTTAGTGGATAATTTCAAACACCAACTGCTTCAATAATTCCCCGTCATTCGTGCTGCCTGAATCTACGCCTTTCATTTGGGCGTCGGTTTGGCGGAGGTAGTGGATGATATTGGCGACCTTGCCGATGGGGTAGTTTCGGGCGGCCTGAGTGTAGTCTTTCACGAAAAAAGGATTGACGCCTAATAACGAAGCCAGGCCACCGTCGGAGCGGTCGGTGGCGGTGTGGGTGAGCAGGACTTTGGTAAAGAACGAATACAGGATAATCAGTACCGGGGCCAGCGGGTTGTCTTTGGGGTTGGCCGCGAAGTGGGTCGCAATGCTGTTGGCTTTGAAAACGTCCCGTTGGCCCAGCGCCTTTTGGAATTCAAAAACATTGTATTCCTTGCTAATGCCGACGAATCGCTCGATCGAGTCGGCGTCGATGCCCTCCCCCGCTTTCATATTAATGAGGACTTTTTGAATTTCGCTCACGATTCTTTTCAGGTCGTTGCCAATGTTCGTTACCAGCATTTGCTCGGCTTTGGGGCTTATTTTCACGCCCTGCGCGTGGCAGTAGTTCCTGACCCAGTCGGGTAATTTGTTGTCGTAAAGCCTTTTGGAATGCACTACTGCGCCGTGTTTCCCGCAAGCCTTCACGAACGACTTGCGCTCATCGGCTTTGTCGTGGTAGCAAAACACCAGCACCGTGCTACTCAGCGGATTGAGGGCGTAGTCTTCCAGCCGTTGCTGCTGGTCCTTATCCTTAATGCCGGATAAATTTTGGGCGTCCTTGACCCATACCAGTTGACGCTCCGCCATGAACGGGTAGCGCTTGGCGTAACCCAACGCCCCGGCCAGGTCGGAATCCTTACCGTAAATCACGAACTGATTAAATCCTTTCTCTGCTTCGGGGACGACGCGTTTTTCCAGTTCCTCGGCGATTAGGTCGATGTAGTAGGGTTCATCGCCGTACAGGAAATAGACGGGTTTGTAGTGCTTGGCGCGGATTTCTTTGAGGACAGCTTCGGGCGTTTGGGCCATCTTATTCTAGTGGAGAATTGAGAGTTGAGAATGGAGAGTGCTTTTGACTTACCTTTCCGTTTGTTTTTATAAATTGCTCACAAGCAACCATTAGTTTGGGGTAAAATTCCAGGAAGGCGGCTTCGTAGGTGGCCTCGTTTTGTTGGAGTTCGATTTCGGCATTTTTGATGGCAGCCATGAAGGCAAAGCGACGGGACAGACCGTCGAATGACCTTTTGATGCCGGGAATATCTTTGTAATTCAACAACCAGTCGTGGCGGATCATGGCCTCGGCCATCGGGAGCATGGCGGCGGGGATTAAGTCTTTGTTCTCGGTGATGATGGCGTAGGAATGATTTACGAAATGGGCGAGGTCTTCCTCGTAAAATTCCGAAAAATGATTGGCCAAGAAATAATCGAAATAGATGTCCAGCGCTACGCCAGCTACTTTGGGGTGCTTTTTTGCCAGGAATCTTTTGGCTTGCAGTACACGTGGATTCGTATCGGTGAAGTGGTCGATGTAGCGGTGCAGCTTGACGCCCAATAGGAAATCCGCCGACCATGATTCCGTTCGCAGCGGGGTCAGTTGGCCCTTGATAAAATCGCCGACGTAATTGCCCATCAGCACACCTTCGCGTTCTCCCGATAATGCCACGTGGGCTAGAAAATTCATGCGTAAAGGGTTGGTGTGCGTAAATTCCCGTAATTTTGTTTTTAGCAAGTGCGCTTAAAAAAGTATTTTGCGCCCCACTTACCACCATTTTTTCAAAACTACCAAATGAATATCGAAAAAAATAAAGTTGTCAGTCTTAGCTATAACCTCAGCCTACCCGATGCGGACAATGAAATGTCGGTCGTCGAAATCGTCAACGCCGACGATCCGCTGCTTTTCATCTTTGGAATGAGCGGCTTACCCGAAAAATTTGAAGACCAACTCGACGGCCTGTCCGAAGGCGACGCCTTCGACTTCACCATCGACCCCGAAGAAGGCTACGGCGACTACGACGACGAGGCCGTGGTGGAACTGGACAAGTCGCTCTTCGAGGCCGAGGGCGTTGATCTGGAAGAAATGCTGCAGCCCGGCCACATCATCCCCATGACCAACGAAGAAGGTGAAACCCTGCAAGGCATGGTCATCGACGTGGACGACAAGGTAGTAAAAATGGACTTCAACCACCCTCTGGCCGGCAAATCCATGCGCTTCGAAGGTAAAGTCCTCGACATTCGTGAAGCCACCGAAACGGAATTGGAACACGGGCATGTGCATGGCGATGGGGAGGATGAGCATTAAAGAACTGCCCCCCCCGTCCCCTCTCCGTACTGCTCCACTTCCACGCCGAAGGTTTTGAGGAATTCGGCACCTTCTTCGACGCCGATTCCTTTGTAGGCGGCGTAGGAATGCATGAAAATCACTTTGCTGATTTTCATGGTGTAGATCACGCGGGCGCAGGAAATGCAGGGGGCGAGCGTGACGTAGAGCGTCGCGCCTTCGATTTTCGAGCCGTTTTTTACGGCGTATAATATGGCGTTCTGCTCGGCGTGGAGGGCCAGGGAGCAGCTTCCCTTTGAGTCGCGCGGGCAACCCGTGAGCGGAAATTCCTCGTCGCAGTTGTGCGTCCCGGCGGGCGGGCCGTTGTAGCCTATGGAGATAATCCGGGTGTCCCGCGCCAGCACCGCCCCCACCTGCGCCTTAATGCAGTGCGACCTTTTCGCTAAATTTGTGGCCAATTCCATGTAGATGTCATCAAAATTCGGCTTGGGGTTCGTTATAGGCATAGTCGTTTTTCGCTCGTATATGGTTATGCAATTTATGGAAAGGTTTTTCAACCGCCCAAATATCCCGATTTTCAAGCTGTCTTCCTGGTTTGCCCTCCCTCCTACCCTACTAGCATTTTTATTATTTGTGACTCCTTTTTGGGCTCAGGGTCAGGATTTTGAATTTAAAAAAGAGAAAATCCCCCTCAAATACGGAAAATCGTACTATTTGCTGGATGTTTTAGACAAACGCGAGAGCAAGCCGAATCAGTTAGGTAATATTTTTCTGTTGGGCAAATCCGTTCCGCTGACTTTGGGCCAATCGCTCGATAAATCCCTTTTTGAGCATTGGGACTATTCCCTGAAAGCAAAAGATGACGAGAGCCTGCCGCTGGAAATTCAGTTGGACGAGGTGTCAGTGAACGAGCGGAAAGTAGGCCCCAACAAAATAGCGGGCGAAATGAAAGTACGCGTCACTTTTCGCTGGACGCGCAACAAAATGCCCATTTTCCTGACGGGCCATTCTTCCGGCAGCACTTACACGCGGCCCGAAACTACTTATGACCACGCAGCCCTATTGCAACGTTTACTGGACGGCGGCATCCGGCAGTTCGACCATTGGTACGGCTTGAACGACAAGAAAAATCCGCTGCTGGCACGGGGGTTCAAGTTGGTTTTGATAGATGTCATCCCCGCCG
>JBBSKK010000281.1:0-5230 GCA_038256395.1 Cytophagales bacterium
ACCGAAGAAATTTTAACAAGGGGCAAGCAAAACAAAAAAGCCTGACAATCGTATGATTATCAGGCTTTTAGTGTATTGTGGGCCCTGAGGGATTCGAACCCCCGACCCCCTGCTTGTAAGGCAGGTGCTCTGAACCAACTGAGCTAAGAGCCCTTCCGTTTCCGTTTGGGACTGCAAATATGTAGGAGCGATTTTAGGTTTCCAACTTTTTTGCCGGAAAAATTTTTCAAAAAAACTAAGCTCCTGAAAGACAGCTAGGAAATTTATTCAAAATTCAAATACAGCGTCACCGTATGGGTGGTCATGCGGTCGATGCCGATGCTCACTTTGCTGGTAGCGGGCTGTAACATATTCACCAGGCCGTGCGAAAAGCGTAGTTCGGGGGCGAATTTGAAGAACTGGAAAAACTGCTCGAAGCCCACGCCGTAGTCCACCGTGAAGTCCGAGGTGCGGGTGTCGAGTTGGTTAGCGACACTGGCCCCGCCCCGGCTGCGCTTGACGTTGGTTTCGATGGCCAGCGTGACGCCCGCCAGCAGGTACATGCGGGTATTGACGCGCCGCATGGATTTGTACTTGACCAAAAGCGGAATCTCGATCCAGGTGGATTCGCGCCTTTCGAGTTTTTTGTTGCCTGGTACCGCTCCGCCGCCTGGCGGAGTACCATTGGGATAATCAAACCGAACCTGACGCTCGTAAAGGGAGACAGAAGGCGTAGTGCGGATGTCGAAACGATCGTTGAGGAAAGCGTTGACAGTGAAACCCATGCGGAAGGCAGGCTGCGCGGGCGAACCGATGGCGTAGGCCGAGTCGGACTCTAAAAATTTGTCGCTGTGCCGAATATTGAAACGCGTGACGGGGACGGCAAACAGAAAACCGTAGTGAATGGGCTTGTCGTCGTAGAACTCCAAATGCCGCCGCACGTATCCCTTTCCCTGCGCCTGCGCCCGCTCGGCGGCAAAAATACTGAGCAGCAGCAGAATCGCTACTTGTGGCCGACGTAGATGGAACAGATTCCGAAAGTGAGTGGGATGCATTTAGTGTTGGTAAAACCCGCTTGCTCAAAAATGGCCAGAAAATCGTTTCCGTCGGGAAAAGCCTGCACCGACTCGGGGAGGTAGGTGTAGGCCGAACTGTCTTTGGAAACCATTTTGCCGACGGTGGGCAGAATGTATTTGAAATAAAAATTGTAAACCTGCTTGAACGGAAACGCTTTGGGCTTGGAAAACTCCACCACCACGCAGGTGCCATCTGGGCGCACGACGCGCTGCATGTCGGTCAGCCCGGCGAGCAGGTTCTCGAAGTTGCGCACGCCAAAGGAAACGATCACAGCGTCGAAATAATTGTCTGCAAAGGGCAGATGCTCCGAGTCGCCCGTACGCAATTCGATGATGTCCTGCTTGCCGAGTTTCTGGATTTTCCGCCTTCCTACGGCCAGCATACCTTCCGAAATATCCACGCCGACGATCTTGTCAGGATGCAATTTCAGGGCTTCGATGGCGAAGTCACCCGTGCCGGTGGCGATATCGAGGATGGTTTTAGGCTCAGTTTTTTTGAGCAATTTAATCGCACGCTTGCGCCAGTAGATGTCGATCCCGCCGCTCAATAAGTGGTTCAGGAAGTCGTACCTCGGCGAAATGTTGTCAAACATCTCGGCGACCTGCTCGCGCTTGCTGTTATCTTTGTCTTTATAGGGGACGACACTCATTTATTTAGTTGAGAATTGAGAGTGGAGAGTGGAGACGGGCCGCCCGTGCGGTGCCTTTTTAACAAATTTTCGAACACGAAAATAGGCGGTATTTCCCTTACCCAAACTATCATCAGCCCAGAAAGTTCGTTGGTTCGCTTGATTTACAGGCCAATAATAGCGATGTTTCCAGCTTGGTTTTTTATATTTGTAAATACGTCAACCAATTACCCATGATGTTACGCCACTACTTGCTGTCTTGTTGTCTGCTTCTGGCAGCGTTTGCCGCGCTGGGGCAGGGGCGAATTAGCGTGCAGTCGTCCGATACGGTCAAAACTACGAAAAACACTGCCAACCTGACTGGTCGGGTGCTTTCTCCCTACTCCATCGCCGTTCGGGGCGGCCTGACGCAGTTTTTCGGCGAGCTCAACGCGCAGGATATGAAGTTTATGGTCGGGGCCAGCCTGATCCGGCAACTGAATCCCGCTTTTGCGATGAGTCTCGACTTCACCGCCGGGAAGTTGGGCGGCGAGAAGCGGGAGTTTTTCAATTCCTACTTTGTCAACGAATTCAACTCCATCGAACTGCTGGCCCGCTGGGATTTGACCCAACAGTTTAAGCGCTACGCCGACCGAAGTCCCTTCCACGTGGGTGTTTACGGCGGCCTGGGCATCATGTATTTTAGCGCCAATGCCTTCGACCTCGATACGGATAAAAAGGTGCGCTTCACCAACAGCGATGTCAGCGGCCGCAATCCGCTTTTTCTGCGCTGGGGCAACCCACAGGGGCGCTTGGGAGTCAATAAGACCCACGAACGTACGATTCCGGTCGGGCTTACGCTCAACTACCAAATATCCGACAACTGGCAGGCTGGTCTGGACTACCGCTTTTACTTTGCCCGTACCGATAAGTTGGACGCCACTTCGGGCCGCCGCCTGATCAACCCCGAGGAATCGACGACCTACAGCGACACGCCCAACGACAAGTACAGCTTCCTGGCCGTGACACTTACCCACCGCCTCAACCGCCAAATCCGTGACTCCGACAACGATGGCATCCCCGACGACCGCGACCGCTGTCCCAATACGCCGGGCGTCGCCGAGTTCTTCGGCTGTCCCGACACCGATAGTGACGGCATCCCCGACTATGTGGACAAATGCCCCAATGCCGCCGGCACCGTGGCCACGCGCGGCTGTCCCGACTCGGACGGCGATGGCATAATCGACCGTCTTGACGAATGTCCCAACGAGCCTGGAACTGTGAAAGGCTGCCCCGACCGCGACGGCGACGGCGTCCGCGACGCCTACGACGGCTGCCCCGATGTGAAAGGTTTACTGCGTTTCGGTGGCTGTCCTGACACCGACGGAGACGGGATTCCCGACCAAGTGGACAAATGCCCCAACCAGCCAGGCAAGTACAAAGATGGTGGTTGTCCGGTTAAGAAGTAGGCTTCGTCTCCGCTCAGCCTGACAGAAAGAAAGCTATGCTTCTTCCAGTAGCCGCGTCTCCACGATCATGTTCTGCAACTGCATATTGCCAAACTGCGTGACCATCGCCACGTCGGCGGCGTCGCGGCCGTGGCCGATTTCGATGCGGTAGCCGTGGGTTTTTTCCTGCACCGAGTCGAAGGTATGCCATTGGTCGCCGAGGTAGGCTTCTACCCAGGCGTGCAGGTCCATCACTTCCAGCTTATCGATATAGCCGACCGTCATGCGGGCCGGAATGTTCAGACTGCGGCAGAGCGCGATGACCAAATGCGTGAAATCGCGGCAGACACCCGTGCGATAATTCACCAGATCCAGGGCGGTGGTCGTGGAGTTAGTCACGCCGTACTGGTAATTGACATTCTGATGCACCCAGCTACGAATGGCCTCGACCTGCTCGTAGCCCGGTGCGGCGTTGCCCACGATTTGCGAAGCCAGGTTGTAAATCTGCGACAAGTCGGACTGGCAGTAGCGGCTGGGCAGGATGTAGAGCATCATATCGTCGGGCAATTCCTCAATGTTGACAAAGCCGGGCAGCGGGTTGGACAGCAGCGGCGTTTCCACCACATCGGCCTCCACCTCGGCGGTGATCGTCACCTGGCCCGGCGGCAGCGTAGCCCGCTGGCAGGAGTTGCCGTAGCTATCGATGAATTCGCTGAAATGGACGGCTGGGTCGATGTCGAAATTCTCTTTATAAATCGCTTGTCCGCCCTGCCGCCGGGGGCGCAGCATCATCGAGACGGGCGTCGGGTTGTTTACCTGATAATTGAAGACGCATTTTCCGCGCATTTTCATAGAAAGTCGGTTATAGTTTTACTGAAAAGCGGCCAAAAGTAGGAAAGAAAGCCTGGTTTATTTAGGAAAAGCAAAGATACCCGGCTCCACCTCCACATCAGTCTGAATATTTTCCAGACTGATTGTTTCCCCCGGCATTCCGTTGTAGCTGATGGTGCTGGTGAAGGGAAAAAGCAGACCGTTTACTTCGCGGTAATCGTCCAGCAGCGTTTCTACCGAGGCACCCTTGGTCTGGCCGCTCACAGAAGTGTTGCGCATGGCCACGGGCAGGAAGCTTTCGGGATCAAAGAAATAGTACACGACATTTTCCATCGGCTGCCCGTCCACCTTCACGCGGTTCTTGGTTAGCTTGACTTTGAACGCTTCTTTGCCTTCGATGTCCTCTTTGTCTTCCAGCGTGGCGGTGTAGCCTTTGTCCTTATAATGCAGGAAAGCATCGGGGAAGTCAGTGACCTGCTGCCTGGTATTGGCGTTGGCTTCGCCGTTCATTTTTTCGGGCCTTTGAGTCATAAAATTAGTACTCCAGCCTTCTTTGCCGTCGAAAGCCATTTGCGTAGTTTCCTGGCCCTGGAACCTGATGCTGACCTTCTGCTGGCCTTCCTTGGTTTGGATAATCGTGACCGGAATCTCCATACCCTGCACGGTCACGGTACCCTTCATGCGTACGCTTTGCAGCGAGTCCCAGCGATTTCGCCCACCGCTGGTTTCGTAGTACTTGTCCAGGATTTCGTCCACGGTTAGCGCCTTCACAGGTTTCACCGCCGCCTTTTGGGCTTGGGCGGCGGGGACGAAAAGCAGCAGAGCAAGGATTATTTTTATTGATTGCACAGTTAACTCTTTATATTTTACCCAAAATTAACCAAAAATACTATTCCCATGCTCATCATTACTACTTCCAACATCGAAGGCAAGCACATTACCAAGTACATCGGCATCGTCAACGGCGAGGCCATCATCGGCGCTAACATCGTCAAGGACTTCTTTGCCAACATCCGCGACGTGGTCGGCGGCCGCGCCGGGGCTTACGAACAGGGCCTGCGTGAGGCCAAAAGCATCGCTGTGCGCGAAATGTCCGAGCAAGCCGAGCGCCTCGGTGCCAACGCCGTCGTCGGCGTCGATCTCGACTACGAAGCCATCGGCCCCAACGGCTCCATGCTCATGGTAAGCGCAAATGGGACAGCCGTGGTAGTTGAAGGTCTGTGAGTAAAAAGTTCAAAGTTCAAAGTTCAAACGGGGCCGCCCGAGCGGTTCAAAGTTCAATTATAAA
>JBBSKK010000282.1:0-5199 GCA_038256395.1 Cytophagales bacterium
AAGTTCCATCTTTTGACCTTCGATGCTACCGGAGGGTAGTTCCACATTCTGGCGGGCCAGGGCCGACGAAATGTCGATGGAAGTGAGCCGATAGGCCGCCATTTTAGCCGGGTCGATGCGCAGCCGCATGGAGTATTTCTGCTCCCCCCAAATCTGTACGCTACTCACGCCCTGGATGGTCTGAAATTTTTCCTTGAACTGTCGGGTCACGATGTCGTTCAGGTCGAGCAAGGGGCGGGTGGCACTCTGGACATTAATAAACCAAATCGGCGAAGAATCGGCATCGGCCTTCGAGACGATTGGCGGTTCGACATCAGGCGGTAAGTTGCGCTGGGAGCGTGATACCCGATCGCGCACGTCGTTGGCGGCGGCTTCCATATCCACACCTAGGTCAAACTCTACGGTGATGCTGCTGCGGCCATCGCGGCTCGACGAGGAGAGTGTACGAATCCCAGCAATACCATTGATAGATTCTTCGAGCGGCTCGGTAATCTGCGACTCGATGATCTCGGCGTTGGCCCCGGTGTAGGTGGTGCTGATCGTCACTACGGGCGGATCGACGCTGGGAAATTCCCGAATACCCAGGTAGGAAAAGCCTATGACGCCAAAAAGAATAATTACCAGCGACATCACGATCGCCAGCACGGGGCGCTTGATGCTTACTTCGGATAAAGATGCCATTTATGGAGTTTAAAGTTTAACGTCTATGAGTTTAAAGTTTATGGATTTTGAGAGTTTCTGACAGTTTTGATTAAGGAAATTGACATGGCTTTTACTTCTTGGAGTTCGGCATTCTGATTTTCGTATTCTTGATTAGAAATGTAGGTCAGGTCTCTTGAAAGCAGAAGGTAATACTCGGTTTCGTGTAAAGAACCCAATGAAATCTGAAAGAAGTTGGCGATGTCCTTATTGCCGAACTTACCGCATCCCTCAGCCAGATTTGCCGCAATCGAAACGCTGGATCGTCTGATTTGAGAAGTCATCCCAAACAACTCCTGCTTAGGGAAAGAGTTTGTAAGCTCATAAATCCTCAGAGTCAATTTATGCGCTCTTTGCCACACCTTTAAGTCTCGATACGCTTGCATAACTCTGGTTTTGGGTAATAGTAACTAACTACCAAACTTTAAACTTTAAACTCATAAACTTTAAACTCATAAAGCGGCTTTCACTCGATCCCTTATCGTTTCCCGAATCTCTACCGGGCCACCGGGTTTTACTTGCAAAATGCCCGTTGTAATGAGCGTGTCGCCGGCGGCAAGCCCCGCCGTGATTTCCATATCCAGCTCGCCGCGTAGCCCTACTTTTACCGAACGTGGCTCAGCTTTACCATCTTTAACCAAGAAAACCATGTGGCCGTCCTGCTCGGGGACGACGGCCTCGTTGGGGACGCTGATGGCCGTACCCCTCGAGCCGGTAATGAGTTCTATTCGGGCAAAAGCACCGGGCAGCAGCTCGCCGTTACCGTTAGGGCTGGTGGCCCGCATTTGCAGGGTACGTGTTTGGGGGTCAATTTTCGGATCAACGGCGTACACGCGGCCCGTGTGCTCCACATCGGAACTTTCAGTGGTGTATTTCAGGATACTGCCGACCTTGATTTTGTCGGCGTACTTGGCGGGTACTGAGAATTCCACCTTGGCCGGATTGGTGTTGGTGAGCGTCGTGATGCGCGACGTTGGCGTAACGTAGCCGCCCTCGCTGATGTAGCGCAGGCCCAGCCGCCCCGAAAAGGGGGCCTTAATGGTGGTTCTGGTGAGTTGGGCCTTGATGTTGTCGATGTCGGCCTGGTTGGTTTTTACGGTCGTAAGGCTGATGTCGTACTCGCGCTGGCTGATAGCTTCCTTTTCGAGCAGCCGCCGTTGGCGGAATTCGTTGTCTTCGGAGAGTTTTTTGGCGTATTCCAGTTTTTGGAGCTGCGCCTGCAGGTCATCGTCATAGATTTTCAACAGCGTGGTGCCTTTCGAGACGTACTGGCCTTCCTTAAAATACAGGTTCGTGATCTTGCCCGGCACTTCGCTCCTGATCTCCACCTCCTCGTTGGCCAGAATGCTGCCCGTGGTCTTGACCACGTCGTCGAGCGACGCCGACGCTACCACCATCACCGAGACGACGGTTTTGCCGCCGCCTTTCTTAGGCGCATCCGCCGCCGTTTCGGACTGCTCTTTACTGTTGAAGAATTCTTTCAGACGCGGATAAAATACCAGGCCCAAAAGCATTACGACAATCAGGACGGTAATCAGGCGTTTCGTGGGTTTGTTCATCGAGGATTGGGAGGAAATTTTATTGGTAGCAAATTTAGTGCATAAATGTCGGGAAAGGACAGATTAGAACAGAATGTTTATTGGCAAAACGAAGTGTTTCCAAATAAAAAAAATGCCCGGCGAAGGCCGGGCATTTTTTTAGTAAAAATTTTAGAAAAATTGGCTACTTATCCCACCAAAGGGGAACGTCCAAATCGTCCTTACCACCCAACAGGGTGAGAGCGGCGTTGTAGTTGGCCCCGTTCAGGTCACGCTCCGTAGTCGGGTAACCTTGACGCAGCGGGATGATTTTGCTCACGCTGATCGGGTTAGCCGCTGGCGTTAACTTCGGGAAGCCCGTGCGGCGGAACTCGGCCCAGGCCTCGTAGCCGTAAGTGTACAGGCTCACCCACTTCTGGGTAATGATTTGCTCAAGTGCCTTGGATTTGTCATAAGCAATAGTCGGCTGGGCGATGAATGCTTTATAATCAGCCTCATCATACACGCCGTATTGCTGGAAAGACGCCTTAATGCCTTCTTCGTAAAATGCCTTTGCGTCGCCCGTAATCCAGCCGCGCATGGCACCTTCGGCCAGCGAAAACTGCATCTGGGCGTAGGTCATCACGTAGCCAGGGGAATCTTGCTTGCGTAAATCTATACCCAAGAATGACACTTGGCCGTTAGGAATAGCTCCTGCGGCCTTTTGCTCCAAACCATAAGGCATACCCACGTACTGCTGAGTCAAAACGGCCGCGTCGGCAAAAACAGGCAGGCGAGGATCGTTCGTCGATAGCATCAAATCGGCCAGTGGCTTGCTGATAGTAAAGTCCAAACGCGTTTGGAAACGATCTTCCCAGGGGTTGTCGTTGTTCTCGTCGGATAGAAATCTGTACACCACGTTCTCGTCATTGCTGGAAATGAGACCAGCCTTATAGGCGGCGGCAAACTCTGCCTTAGCCTGGTCAGGCTTTACTTCGGAAAGGCGCAGGGCCATGGCCAAACGCATGGAGTTAGCAAAAGTCTTCCAGCGATTCATGTCGCCGTCCAGTAGCAAATCGCCATCGATGGAACCCGAGGTGATCTGAGCCGTAGCCTCCTTCAACTCCTTGAAGAGGTCGGTATAGATGAACTCCTGCGTGTCGTAGGCGGGCTTGAAATTTTCCCGTCCTTTCAGAGCCTGCGTGTAAGGGATGGGTCCCCAACGGTCGGTCATGTGCCAGAAATAGTAGGCTTTCAGGATTCTGGCCACCGCAATTTGGTTGTTGTTTGGGCCATTCTGCGCCGCCGTCGATTTGGTGGCATCGTCGGTGTTCAACTTGATGATTTCTGCCAAATCAGCCAAAGGCCCAGCGTAGAAACCGTTGAAACTGAACTGCTGCGTGCCGTAACGCGAGGCTTCGGTGTAGAACTTCTCCGAAATCTGCTGGGAGTACAGCGTGGGATCTATGTTGGTAATGGGACCTTCCAAGCTCAACAGAGAATTGGTGAGCAGGTTGGCGGTCACAGGTACCGACGGGTTATTGGGGTCCAGATTCATGTCCCCGAAGTCGCCCGGATCGCAAGCTACCATCGCGGTAGCCAGGAGGGCGCTCATGAGTGAGATTTTTATGTTCTTTTTCATATTGATTTATGTCTTTTTGGAATTGTCCTTATTTAGAAACCAAGCTTCAAGTTAATCCCGAAAGTCGTGGTGCCAGGCAGTTGTCCGCCCTCGGCCCATACGCTCTCGATCTCTGATGGGTCGAGACCCTTCACGGGCTGTTGGATACGCCACAGGTTACGGCCTACCACGGCCACGTAAGCCGAGCGGATACCCACTTTGTTCAACAATTCAGAGTTGAACTTGTAGCCCAGGCTCAGTTCGCGCAGTTTGGCGTAGCTGGCGTCGTAGAGCCAAGCCTCGTTCAAACGGAACAGCGACTTGTAGTAATTGATTGCTTCGACGTATTTAGTGTTTGGAGTTCCATCGGCCAGTACACCGTCGGCACGAATTCCGCCGCCATCCGCTACCGGATTACGCTGCTCTACGCCCTTGTCGTTAGGTCCTACGGTTCTTTCTCCCAATCCTGAATAAGCGTTGAACATTTGTGAGGTCGAATAGATAAGTCCTCCTTTCTGGAAATCGACGCTGAAATTCAGGACGAAGTTCTTGTAGTTCATCGTGTTGATGACACCACCCGACCAGTCGGGCAGGAAAGAACCAAGATTTACGTTGTTGTCGAATAGGAAGGCACCGCTCGCATTGACCAAACGATTCCCATTCTCATCGCGCCGGAAAGCCCGGCCTACCAGCTCACCGAATGGCTCGCCTACTTTGGCGTTCACCGTCGGTCCGAAAGCAACGCTGGAACCGGAAACATTTGCTCCGGCAGAATATACGGCAAAAGTTGGAAGTACATAATTATCGAGGCCATCGGCCAGTTCAACCACCTTAGTGCGAGCCCTAGCCAGGTTCAGGTTAATTGTCCATTCGAAATCGTCTTTCTGAACAGGAATAAACGTGGCCGCTAGCTCCACACCACTATTGTTGATTTTACCAGCATTGACCATCGCCTGCGTGTAGCCGCTCGTGGCCGACACACTCAGCGGAAGAATCTGGTTGGTGTTGTCACGGTTATATACCGTGAAGTCAAACCCGATGCGGTTGTCCAGGAACTTAACTTCGATACCTAAATCGTACGAAGTAGAGAGCGTGGGCAGCAGATTGGCGTTAGGCAAGCGGTTGGGCAATGACTGCGTAGGCAGTGAGCCGTAAGGATTGCCCACCGAGAAGGTATTGAAAATCTGGTAAGGATCGGTATCACTACCTACTTTGGCCCAGCCTGCCTTCAACTTACCGAAGGACAAAATCCGCTGATTTTTCAGGAACTCACTGAACACGAAGCTACCCGAAATCGAAGGATATATGTAGGAATTGTTGGCAACGGGTAGGGAGGAAGACCAGTCGTTACGAAGTGATCCG